>JACQEV010000063.1 GCA_016200385.1 Candidatus Methylomirabilota bacterium | reverse complement strand
CGACCAGCCCCACAATCCGCAGTCGGGGGTATTCTTGTAACAGTTGCCGGACCCCGTTCTCCATGCCGCCCGGCGAAATATCGATCGCATAATAGGCGAGTTGCTCCTGCCGCGCGAGGCAAGGTTCAATCAGGTAACGGCTTTTCGTGGAGCTTCCGCTGCCTAATTCGACCAGGACCAGCTCCGTGGGGCAGAGTTCGATGATTCGGGCGGCTTGGTTCTTCAGGATGGCCGTCTCCACTCGTGTCAAGTAATACTCGGGCAGGTGACAGATCTGCTCGAACAGTGCCATGCCTTCAGGGTCATAGAAATACTTACATGGAAGCGATTTGATGGGACCGGTGAGGGCCTGTCGGACATCTCGGGCCAGATGGTCCTGAGTGCTCCTGAGAGTGATGCTCGTATACCGTTCTGCGCCATTCATGTGGTCTACTCTTCGAGGCTGCAAGTGCGAAAGCCGGCCAGCACATCGCGGCGGTCTGAAGTGTAAAAATTCCGATAGGAATTGCGGATGAGGCGAGACCGGGTGGCGAATGCGCCGCCGCGCAGGACTTTGTGCGTTCCCCCAAACCATGGCTTGGAGTACTCCTTGTACGGGTCGATAGTGAAGTCGGGGAAGGGCTCAAAATCGTCAGCGGTCCACTCCCACACGTTGCCGATCATCTGTCGGCAGCCGAACGCGCTATCGCCGGCTGGCAGCCAGTTCACGGGAATACAGCGCTCTGCACGGAGGTCCAGATTCGCGCTTTCAGGGGTAGGAGGTTCATTGCCCCAAGGGAAAAGGCGTTTCTGCATGGGAGGCGCCTGACCGTTGGAGGTCGGCTCGGTAGACGCGGCCATCTCCCATTCCGCTTGTGTGGGCAGGCGTCGATGCGCCCATCGGCAGTAGGCTTCCGCTTCGTACCAGTTGACATGGATCACAGGAAGGTGAGGTTCGAGCTGCACCACTTGGTCGTAGTCACGGTGGAGCAAGGCTTCGCCATAAGCGCGCTGCCAGTAGACCGGATGCTTCGCATTGACCTGCTCTCGCCAGGCCCAACCCGATTCGCTCCATAGCTCTCGTCGTTCATAGCCGCCATCATCCGTGAACTCGGCAAACTCGGCGTTAGTCACCGGGGCTCGCGCGATCCGGAACCGTCCAACGTCCACGGGATGGGCCCATTTCTCATTATCAAAGACGAAGGGTAAGTCCCGCGTCCCGCCCAGCATGTATGTGCCGCCCGGTATGTCCACATCTCCTGGGCAAGGACCGGCGATTTCGGTACCCACCGAACATTCGGCTGCATTGGACAGTGCGAAGAGTGGAGGAGGGTACCCTAGCGTTTGGCGGGTATAGGTGAATGCCTCGTCATGCATGTCCTCGTGAAATGTCACCATGTGAAGGAAATAGCTCTCCACTTCATTCAACGGTTTGCTGGCGATCCGATCGAGAACGCGGTTCAAGACCTGCTCCATGAATCTTATCGTTTCAGCCCGAGAAGGCAAGGGCAGAGTCCAGCGATCGTCGTGTGGAACGCGGGTGGAGTCGTAGAGGCTATCTCCATTCTTCAGAATCGGCTCCTCGCCTCCCACGTGACGAAGCGCCCAGTACTCCTGGAACCAGGCGACGTGTCCGATCTCCCACAAGAGGGGGTTCACTATCGGCAGACGCGGACCGATCAGTTGTTCATCTGTCAGATCTTCAACCAGAGCGAGCGTTCGCGCGCGAGCGTCGGTCAGCATCTGGGCCAAATCAGCAGCAGTGAGGGTAACGGCTCTCACTGAAACCCTTGAGTGTGAATGGGTAGACATTTGCACTCACTAAGAGTGGCAATAACTGGGGCTGAATGTCTCTGGAAGCAGCAGGGGCGCAATCAATCAGCTATGTAGTGCCTTCTCAGGATAGCTGTCTTTCTCCCTCTGTCAAGTAAAACGTCTCGGGGGCCAGATCCGTGGGAGTATGAGAAAGGATCGGTGTATCGAGAAGAGCGCTCACACGAGGCGGTTTCTGAGGGAGGCGCTTAGGTGATCGACCAGGGTGACGATAATGTAGATCGCGAGGATCAGGGTGAGCAGCCGGTGTTCCAGGAAGAGGCTGATGGCTATCTGGATCTGCTGGCCGAGCCCGCCGGCGCCGACGTAACCCAGGATGACCGCCTCCCGGATGTTGACCTCCCACCGATAGAGGGTGTAGGCGACAAAGTCCGGCAAGACCTGGGGGAGGATGCCGTAGAACAAGATTTGAAGCCGGGTGGCGCCGGTCGCCTGAAGCGCCTCAATCGGCTGAGTCTCGACATTCTCCACCACTTCCCCAAAGAGCCTTCCCAGGACCCCTCCGGTGTGGATTCCCAATGCGAGCATCCCGGGAAAAGGGCCGAGGCCGACCGCGAAGACCAGGATCAGCGCCCAGACGATGTGCGGGACGGTCCGAAGGATGTTCAGGGTGGACTTGGCGCCGAGGTAGAGGCCGGTACGGAGTGCCCGAACCCACGGGCGGCTTCGTTCCATCTCGAACAGCAGCCCAGCGAACATCAGGTTGCGGCTCGAAAAGAAGACCAACGAGAGGGCGATAACGACCGCCAGGATCGTGCCAAGGAACGAGATGGCAAAGGTCTCGAGGGCCCAGTATCCGGTCTTCAGCAGGAAGTCCTTCGAGAGATCAGGTGGAAAGAGGTTCTTGGCGTAGGTCCAGATCTGCGCTGCGCTCTCCCCGCCCAAGAGCCCGCGCAATGAGAACTCCGTTCCCACGTAGCTCCAGATCATGAGGGTAAGGAAGCCCGCCATAATCATCAGCGTGGAAGCAGATGGGAAATCACGCCCCTTTGGCGGGGCCAGACGTGCGGCCTGCGTAGCGGTGTTTGCCATCAGATGCGCTCCCGGCCCATGATGGCACGCCTGACCCTGGCGCTCAAGGCATCGACCCCGGCCACCATCACGAACAGGATTGCAACGAGGGTGAAGACTTGTTTGAAGTTGAACATCCGCATCGAGATCTCGAGCTGCTGGCCGATCCCTCCGGCGCCCACGAACCCTAGGATGGCCGACGCCCGCACCGCGCACTCCCACCGGTACAGCGTGTAGGACACCACGTTCGGTAGGGCCTGTGGCATCAGGCCGTAGAGGATGATCCTCAGCTTTGAGGCGCCAGTCGCCTGAAGGGCCTCAAGGGGTCCAGGATTCACATGGTCCAGGATCTCTGAGTAGACCTTGCCAAGCATCCCCGCATACGAGATCCCGATGGCCAGGACGCCGGGAAACGGTCCCAACCCGACGGCTCGGACAAACATGAAGGCCCACACGAATTCAGGGATGGTCCGGAAGAGACTGAGGACCGCTCGGGCCAAAAGGTAGGAGGCCCTGTGCAGCATTGCGCGAGGCCGAGAGGCAGCCATCTCTCGTTCGTTCAGGATTCCCTTGAAGGTCAGGGAACTCGTGGCAAGGAGCCCGATGGGGAATCCGATGGCCACGGCCATGAAGGTTCCCATCAGCGAGATCTGGATCGTTTCGAGGATCGGCCGACCCAGAAGGCTCAGGAAGCTCCACGAGAGGTCGGGCGGAAACATTCCCGAAACGAACTTCAAGATGTTGCGGCGTCCCTCTGCTTCGAATAGCAGCAGTGGCTCGACCTGGGCGAGCCTGTAGCTTCCCACGAACGTCAGGAGGAACAGGACGGAGAAGACGACCGGGAAGTACGAGGAACGCCTAGTGCCGGTCCAATTAACTTCGCCTAGCGGCGTTACTGGTACCCTGGGCGCTTCCTGTCCGAGATCCCGGGACGGGCTCCCGGACCGGGACGACGTACCTGGACGCGTACGCCTCGGTCGGCCCAGGGGTCCGCGCCTTGCTATGCTCGTTTCTTGGCCCGGCATACTGCGCACCAATTTATGTCGAGGCAGTTGGAACGGCACTAGCTGGTAAGGTGAGGCTGGCAGGAGCGGACGGGGTGCGGCTCCGCACGGCTGGGCACCTCCTCTGCGGTCTCGGCCTCGCTTCCGGCATACAGGGTGGCCAGATGATCGTCCGTCACCTCTGCGGCCGGCAGGTCGAACGAGATCTTCCCATCCCGGAGCCCGATGACTCGGGGGAAGTGAGCCAACGCCAGATCGACGCTGTGGAGATTCATGATAAGGGTTTTGCGGTAGGTCTCGCTAAGCTCGATCAGCAGCTTTACGATCCCGGCAGCCAGTGCGGGATCGACAGAGGAGACCGGCTCGTCGGCCAGGATCACCTCGGGATTCTGCACAAGCGTACGGGCAATCGCAACCCGCTGCTGCTGTCCGCCTGATAATGTCTCGGTCCTATCGTACAGCTTCTCCGGGATGCCAACCTGGCTGAGTGCCTCATAGGCCAGTTCGGCCTCCGCCGGGCGGATGAGTGAGCGGACCGCCCGCCAAAGGGGCCAGGCACCGAGCTTGCCCGACAGCACATTGTGGACGACCTGAAGACGCGGGACCAGGTTGTGTTGCTGATAGACAGTTCCGATCCTTCGTCGTACCTCCCGCAATCGCCGTCCGGCGAGGCGCCCGATATCCAGCCTATCGAACAGCAGGGTGCCAGAAGTTGGGGGAATCGTAAGATTCAACATCCGAAACAGGGTCGTCTTACCGGCCCCGCTCTGGCCAATCATCGCCAGTTTCTCGCCTCGTCGGACCTTCAGATCGAGTTCGTTCACTGCGATGGTCCGGCCATCGAAGACCTTGCTGACCCTGTCGAGCAGGTACATCGCTTCCATCCTTCAACACTCAAGCCTCCCTCTCCCCAAAGTTGGGGGAGAGGGTTGGGGTGAGGGGGTCGTCCGCACGCTACTTAAGGAGCCCGGCCGCGATCGCCGCCTCTTCAGCCGGCTTGAACTGCTCTGCCTTCACGCGAACATATTTCTTCGTTCGCTGAAGGTCCATCAGCGCTCTATCCGAGGGATTGCTGTAGTTCAGCTTGGTGAAGGCTGCCGCGATCTTTTCTACGAGGGCGCTATCCAGGTCGCCCCGGACCGTCCAGACATAGTCGATGTATGGGGGTGTCGTCCAGAAGACCTTCACTTTGCCCGTATCGACCTTCTTGGTTTGAACGAGCTTATCCCAGACCGCCTCATTCAGGGCCCCGGCGTCCACCTTGCCACTCTCCACCCACAGGGCGGTGGCGTCATGGGCGCCACTGAAGCTGAATTTCGCAAAGTCTCTGTCCGGGTCGATTCCGTTTTTCAAAAGGAAATAACGCGGCATGAGATGACCTGAGGTGGAGCTGACACTGCCGAACGAGAAGGTCTTTCCCTTCAGGTCGGCCAAGGTCTTGATGCTGGTTTCCGGCCTGGTGATGAACTTGCTGTGGAAATGGAGGTCCTCCTCCCGGCTCACCACCGGGATCGCGTTCCCGGTTCGCTTCCTGGCCTGGACAAACGTGAATCCGCCATACCAAACCATGTCCAATTTCTTGGCCGCCAGGGCCTCAACCGTTGCTGCGTAATCCACCACGTTGAAGTACTTGACCGGAATCCCAAGCACCTTCGTCAAATAATCCGCGAATGGGGCGTAGATCCGCATCAGCTCGTTGGGATTTTCGTCCGGGATGGCCGAAACCCGGAGCTCCTTCGGGATGTCGGACAAGGCAACACGCTGGAGACCAACGATCGTTGCCGCAACGCCCAGCACTAGCACCAAGCCAATGATCACACGGCGCGTCATCGCAACTCCCTCTTGTCATTGCGAGCGAAGCGAGGCAATCTCATCTCTTCACGTGTCGTACTTAGCAGGGGCAACCCGTTGACGTTGCGATCAAGAGTATCGGCTTCTTCCCTATAGATCAAATTCGAAATTCCTATCGTTCTACAAAATCTCATAGGTCCTTCAGAGCCTAATTTTAGGCTTGCTATTAGATGCTGGAAAGTCCAGAAGGATCCGCGAACGCCTGGTCAGCCATTCGCGGTATCGCCGGCAGCCTAAGCCCTCGAATACGCACCCAAATGTGAAGAGCAAGAGATATTTGTTTTACCGATTCAATTGTACACATCTATTGATTTGACGGATAGAATGCTAATGCGGTAGAATGCTGATGGATCTAGCTGCAACGCCGGGGGGAGTGGCGACAGGAGGCATCGCGCTCGTCTTCCGAACACGGGGTGGATGAAGATGGACAACACACGGCTTCGTGATGGCGTTCAAAGGGCATATTCTGCGGCAGCGGAAAGACCGCAGGATACGCATCCATTTCCGGTAGGGCGTCCTTTGGCGGAGAGCTTAGGCTACCCGCAGGATCTGCTAGCCGCCTTGCCATCCGTCTCTGTAGATGCATTTTCTGGAGTGTCTAACGTGGCCATCTTCGCCGAGATTCCGGCGGGCACCACGGTCCTCGATCTGGGGTGCGGAGCTGGCCTCGATTCCTTGATCGCCGCAGAACGGGTAGGTCCTAGGGGTAGGGTGATCGGGGTGGACTTCAGCGAGGCCATGCTTGCGCGTGCCCGCCAGTCCGCAGCGGAGGTCGGGGTTGGCCACGTGGAATTCTATCAGGCAGATGCGGAGAAGCTGCCAATTGAAGACGGCTTGATCGACGTGGCCCTGGTCAATGGCATCTTTAACCTGAACCCAGAAAGGGACGAAATCTTCGGCGAACTTGCACGGGTAGTTCGGCAGGGCGGCGAAGTCTACGCGGCCGAACTGATCTTGCACGAACCCCTCCCTCCAGAGATTCTGGACAGCGAAGCCAACTGGTTTGCCTGAATTGCTGGAGCCAAGGAAGGCGGCGCCTTCCTCGAAGAGTTTCGAGCGGTTGGTTTTCGTGAAGCCACTGTGTACGCTCGAAGATAGAAAGCCTGAGTCCGGCGCCTCGAGGCGACACCACTGGCCAACCCCCATGACTGTTACCACTGGACTCCACCTGTCCTGACCAACTCCAGGCATTCCCGTTGAGCGGTGTTTATTTTTGCCTTGACGCTCCGGCCGACGGCGAAGTAACTTTTGAGTAGTCTGGATGGAAGGAGGTGATGCGAGATGGCCAAGACATCAGGTTCGAAGAAAAAGGAGGTCAAGAAGTCGGCGTCAAGCAAGAAGTCGTCGTCATCTTCTTGTGGGCCGATGAAATCGCCCCACTGCGGCTAATTCATTGAGCCTGTCAGTCGGGTGGACCCATGTGGGCCCACCCGACCCCCTCCATGCAACCAGGCCAACATTATGGACCGGAACGAGTTTCTGGCGCGTCGGCGGGGTTGAGTGGCATGGGGCCGGCAGCGGCTGGCGGGATCAGGGATGGTGGGAACCGCCGTGCACAGCGGGGGCGCCGATGAACTTCAGAAAGGCTTTGCAGATGGGAGAGCGCGACCGATGTCGATGGGTGAT
>JACQEV010000069.1 GCA_016200385.1 Candidatus Methylomirabilota bacterium | reverse complement strand
GTGTTCTTCCGCTCGAACCCAGGGATGCGCTCCCGCGTGGCCCATCATCTCGACTTTCCCGACTTTACGCTCGATGAGCTGATGCAGATCGCGGAGATGATGTTGGCCCAGCAGAAGTATTACCTGGACGACGCGGCGCGGGAGGCGTTCCGCGCCTATATCGAACGGCGAATGGCGTTGCCGGACTTCGCCAACGCTCGCAGCATCAGAAACGCCATCGACCGGATCAAGCTGCGACAGGCCAATCGCATCTACAGCGGCGGCGGCACAGTGACCAAGGAGGAGTTGGGCCGCATCGACGCGGCCGACATCCTGAAGAGCCGCGTGTTCCTGGAGACTCCCGACCGTGATACCTCAGAGGAGTCGGCCAAACGGCTTGATGCGGGCCGCTGAGGGCGTGATGCTCACTGTCCGTGAACACATCGTCAGGGACATCCGGATCGGCGGCGAGAACTCGCTGCGCGACGGACTTCTTACTGTGGCCGCGGAGCAGATCCTGGGGCTGGCCACTCATCCCGTGATCCGCTCTCTGGAGCTGCACGTCGCCCGGCCGGGCGAGAACGTCCGGATCATCCGGATTCTTGATGCGATTCAGCCGCGGGCAAAGGAGGGGGACGGGGTTGTGTTTCCTGGATTCCTTGGGCCCGCCCGAGTGGCAGCGGCTGGCGAGACGCACATCCTGAGCGGCTGCGTCCTGCTCACCGTCAGTCCCCTGCCTCGCGCCCAGGAAGCCCTGATCGACATGGCCGGGCCGGGGGCCGGGATCTGCCCATTGGCAAAAGAACATCTCCTCATCCTGGAGTTCACGCCCGTCGAAGGGGCGCCCTGGGGTGAATATGAAGCTGCGATCCGTCTGGCCGCGCTCCGCATTGCGGCCCACGTTGGAGGGATCGCCCGTTCGGCGCCCCCCGACCGGTCGCTTCGCGTGCCGCCAACCTCCTCGGCGATCGGCCTGCCCCGGGTCGGGTACATCTATAACATCCAAGCGCAAGGCTCGTTCAAGGACACCTTCGTCTACGGCCGTAGCGCACGAGACATCTTGCAGACGCTCATTAGCGCCGGTGAGCTTCTCGACGGCGCGGTGGTGAGCGGTAACTATGGCCACCCCTCCCTGAAGAACTCGACGTATGCCCACCTCACGAACCCGATCATCCGGGAGCTGCTGTCACGTGACGGTGACGATCTCGCCTTCGGTGGGATCATCCTGAAGCCCGAGCCGGTCACGCTCGAAGGGAAGGAGCTGGTCGCCGAGTATGCAGCGAACCTGGCCAGTCTGCTCAACTGGCAAGGGGCCATTGTCACCAAGGAAGGGGGCGGCAACGCCGATACGGATCTGTTCCTGGCCGCAGAGCGATGCGAACGACGTGGTGTTCGTGCCGTCCTCCTGATGGCCGAGTTGGCCGGGCCTGACGGGCGAACTCCCCCGCTCCTTGGCAGTCCGCCGGAGGCTGATGCCCTGGTGAGTGTGGGCAATTACGAAGAGCCGGTTTCCGTACCTTCAGTGGAACGGGTCATCGGCGGCGACTCCCTCAGGCTGGCGGATGGGCCTGTCGCGGGGCCGCTCACGATCCCGACCGCGCCAATCTTCGGTGCGTTGAGTCCGGTCGGCATCGGTTCACTTCGGGCAAGGGCACAGTAAGGCGAGTAGCGGAAGGAGAGCGGTGATGCTTCGGATCGTGCACTACATCAATCAGTTTTTTGCGGGCCTCGGCGGCGAGGAGAAGGCCGATCTGAAGCCCGAGATCCGCACTGGGCCAGTCGGCCCTGGCCGCCTGCTTCAGTCTCTCCTTCGGGGGAAGGGGGAGGTCGTGGCCACCCTGATCTGCGGAGATACCTACTTTGCCGAGCAGCCGGAGGAGGCATGCCGGCGCCTGGCTGACCTGCTCTTTACTCTCAAGGCAGATCTTATTCTGGCCGGTCCCGCGTTCGCGAGCGGCCGGTACGGCTTGGCATGCGGCGAGGTTGCCCGCATGGCCCTGAACGAACTCGCGATCCCGGCGGTCGCTGCCATGCACCCTGAGAACCCCGGCGTGCAGGCAGCCGCGGCCGGCGCCTACATCGTTCCCTGTGGGTCGTCGGCAGCGTCGATGAAGGAGGCGCTGCCGCCGTTGCTCGCCCTCGGCATCAAGCTGGCCAGTGGCAGCGCCCTCTCGCCGGATGTCGATGGCTACCTGCCACGGGGCATCCGAAAGAACGTCACGGCCGACCTCCCGGCAGCCGTCCGCGCCGTGAATATGGTGCTCGCGAAGATCGCTGGGCGCCCGTTCACCTCAGAGATCCCTCTTCCCCAGTTCGACCGGGTCTCACCGGCGCCTCCGGTCTTCGACATCCGCCAGGCCACTGTCGCCCTCGTCACGGAAAGTGGGTTGGTCCCGGCCGGGAACCCCGACCGGATCGAGTCGTCAAGGGCAAGTCACTTTGCGCGATACTCCATTGGCGGTCTTGGGGCCTTCGCCTCAGGTAAGTTCGAGTCGGTGCACGGTGGGTACTCAACCGATCTCGCCAATGCCGACCCGAATCGATTGGTGCCGCTGGATGTCGCGCGCCGGCTTCAGGGAGCCGGCGGGATCGCTGGGCTGTATGACTATTATTTCACGACGGTCGGCAACGGCACATCGGTTCAAAAGGCCCAGGCCTTCGGGCGAGAGATCGCGGCTGAGATCCGGTCCTCCGGGGTGAAGGCGGCGATTCTGACGGCCACCTGAGGGACCGGAACTCGTTGCGGCGCAACGATGGCGAAGGAGCTGGAGCGAGAGGGGATTCCGACGGTGCTCCTCTGTAACATCGTCCCGATCGCCCTTACGGTTGGCGCGAATCGGGTGGTCCCGACTCGTGGTATTCAGTATCCAACGGGCGATCCCTCGCTTTCGCGGGAACAGGAACAAGCCTGGCGCGAGCATCTCCTCATGACCGCACTCAAGGCGCTTGAAACGCCAGTAACCGGTCCGACGGTTTTTCCACCCGACCCGAAAGAGTAGAAGCCTTCAGCTCTCAGCGTTCAGCTATCAGATTTCCGATGTTCTTGCTGAAAGCTGAATGCTGAAAACTAGGTGCTAAGTTATGATTCAGCCAGTGATCAAAGGGGTGTCGGCCATCCTTGCGCATGCCCCGAGCTTCATCCGACACGGCTCGAAGCCGAGTCGGGAGATCGGCGCCGATGCCGACTTGCTCCCAACGATCCTCGCCCATCTTCGGAGTTACCACGAGGCGCTGTCCTACGCCCCCCACCAGGTTTTTGTTGGTCGGATTCGCCCCAACAAACTGCGAACACTACCAACCCCCTGGCTCACTCACCCGGTCGCCCCGGAACGCTTTGGGCCGTTCGGTGAGATTCTGCCGGAGGAGGAGCTGTACGGCCTCCTCGCGCTGGCTGATGAGTTCCGCTTGCTCGCGCTGGACTCGGACTTCACGGAGGAGGTAATTAAGCGGCTCGCCGACCACCCGATGCTCCACAGTATGTGCCTCGATCCGGTGAGGGAGGCCGGGAGGCGGGACTTTGGAGAATCGCTCAATTCAGCCAGTGCGATGCCACTCTTTGTCGAAGGAAACCGGCTGATCGGCGCCATCCGGCGAGGGCAGGAGGACGACGAATCTCTCGCGGCGCCGTTTCTCCTCGAAAACCTGGCGGGAAAGGCGACTGGAGCGCTTGCGCTCCTGCATCTTGCATCACGGGACGGACTGTCTCTCGACGCGGTGGAGTACGTCCTTGGCTGTTCGGAGGAGGCGGTGGGGGACCGCTACCAGCGCGGCGGTGGCAATCTTGGAAAAGCGATGGCTGAGATGGCCGGCTGCGGCAATGCGAGCGGCGCCGACATCAAGAATTTTTGCGCCGCGCCGATTCCCGCCTTGGTTGTGGGTGGGAGCTTGGTTGCGGCTGGGGTGTTCGAAAATGTGGCGGTTGTCGGGGGCGGGTCGCTTGCGAAGCTGGGGATGAAGTTCCGCGGTCACCTGAAGCACCAGATGCCGATCCTAGAGGATGTCCTCGCAGGGATCGCCGTCTGGGTGGGACGCGACGACGGACGGTCGCCCCGGATTCGCCTGGATTCTGTCGGCCGCCACGAGGTCAAGGCGGGCTCCTCGAACCAAGCCATCCTGGAAGCCCTGGTCGCCAGGCCGCTTGCGAAGATCGGGAAGAGAATCACCGAGGTGGGGATCTTCGCGACCGAACTCCACAATCCAGAGATTACAGTCCCCCAGGGAAACGGCGATGTCCCCCTCAGGAACTACCGGACCATGGCGGCTCTCGCCGCCCTTCGGGGAGAGATCGACGCGTCGGAGATCGACGCCTTCGTCCAGAAACATGGGATGCCGGGTTTTGCCCCGACGCAGGGACATCTTGCATCGGCCATCTGTTTTCTGGGCCATGCCAGGGAGATGCTGCTGGCGAAGGAGATCGAGACGGTTCAGCTCGTCGCCAAGGGAAGTCTCTTCCTTGGGATGATGTCGCGCCAGTCTGATGGGATGTCCGTCCTCATCGAGGCTCAATAGCGCGAGCGCCAATCCTTGTCCATCGTCATCTGAAAAGGAGGGATCACGTGTTTAACGGAAAGCAGGTCATTGTCATCGGGGAGCGAGACGGCGTGGCAGGGCCAGCCATCGCGAGTTGCGTCACCGCCTCCGGCGGCAACGTCGTCCTTGTCCACACCGACTGCTTCGTGTGAACGGCCGCCGGCGCCATGGATCTGGCGCATCAAGAAGCGATACTCAAGGTCGTGCAGGAGAAGGGGAAGGAAAATGTGGTGGTCGTGCTCGGCTCCCCGGACCCCGAGAGCGCTGAACTCGCTGCCGAGACCGTGGTCAACGGTGATCCCACATTCGCCGGGCCCTTGGCCGGTGTTTCGCTGGGGCTCCCGGTGTACCATGTCCTCGAGCCGGAGGTCCGAGGAGCGGTCGATCCGAAGGTCTACCGGGATGCAGTCGGCCTGATGGAGGCCGTCTTGCCGGCCGCGGAAATCTCGGCCGTTGTTCGACGGATCCGGGGCAGCAAGACGGAATAAGGCTCATACGAACGCTGATAGCGATGATGCGGTTATAGGGCTGGCATGACCGAACCGGTTGTGCTGAGAACGGAATTTCCCGACCTCGTCCTTTATGCACGAGGCAAGGTCCGCGATATCTACGACTTCGGCGACCGCCTTTTGCTTGTCGCCACGGACCGGATATCGGCGTTCGACGTGGTCCTTCCCACGGGGATACCGGGAAAAGGGAAGATCCTCACTGCACTGTCCGCCCACTGGTTCCGCATGACCGAGGACTTGGTTCCGAATCACCTCATCACCACGGAGGTTGAAGCGTTCCCGCAGGCGTGCCAGCCCTACCGCGAAGAACTCGAGAGCCGGAGCATGCTGGTCTGGAAGACGAAGCCCCTTCCCATCGAGTGCATTGTTCGAGGTTATCTGTCCGGCTCAGGTTGGACGGAGTACGGCAAGACCGGATCACTTTCAGGCGTCAAGCTTCCTTTTGGTCTCCTGGAATCCTGCCGCCTCGACCCACCGCTCTTCACTCCCTCCACGAAAGCCGAGCGAGGGGAACACGACGTTACCATCACGTTCGAGCAGGCAGCGGCCACGCTCGGGCAGGAGGTTGCCGAACGAGCTCGGGATTTAAGCCTGGCGCTTTATGAGCGGGCCCGCGGCTACGCCCTCGAACGCGGCATCATCATTGCGGACACCAAGTTTGAGTTCGGCCTCCTCAACGGCAAGCTCCTCCTGATCGACGAGCTTCTCACCCCCGATTCCTCCAGGTTCTGGCCGGCCGATACGTACCGACCGGGTCGATCCCAGCCCAGCTTCGACAAGCAGTTCGTTCGGGATTACCTCAAGTCGCTCCCCTGGGCGATGAAAGAGTCCGGACCGGACCTGCCACCCGACATCGTCGCGCAGACCCGCTCCCGATATCAGGAAGCCCTTCGCCGCCTGACCGCACCTCCTCGGTAAGCTCCAGCCTCCTCATCCACACCCCCCACTTAAGGTGTCATCGGCTAGAAAGTCTCCCCTCATTCATACTGTCACCCTGAGCCGAGCGAAGGGTCTCGGAGATTCTTCGCGTCACTCAAAATGACAGGGAGCGGCAGCGGGCTTTCATGCCCACGGGGCCGCGACGCTCCCCTCCATCTCCTCTCCTCTAGCGGGGGAGAGGTCGGGTGAGGGGTGGACCGCGACGGGCTTTCATGCCCATGGGCGCAGCGCAATCCCTCACCCTATCATTGCGAGGCCGACGTCGTCGGCCGAAGCAATCCCATCGCTTGTAGTGCGTGGCATCGGAATGCGTAAACGCGCCGCCGCACTCCTCGGCTTTTCCCTTTGCTTGGCGGCTGGACTTCTGATAGAGTCCCACCAACCTTCACGAACCCCTTTGCCTGTGAGCTCTTCGAAGATCGAGCGCTAGCGATTCCGCGCAAAAAGGAGACTGCGCCTCCCAACTCAGGAGGGTTCGGAGTGCCGTACCCTGGAGACTTGGTGCGGGCAGACGGAATGAGCAATTCTGCGAGCAGATCCTGCGAAATGGGCTTGGGCGGTCGCCCGAACGCCTCGGCGATCTTGAGAGTTGACAAGCTTTGCGTTTTCTACGATGTTGATACGGAATGGGAAGCTTGTGAAGATTGAGGCAGTAGACGTGGTCAGCACAGTGGTGTAACCCAGTCACAAGCTGTTGCAGACCAGCATTCAGTCAAGCCCTTACCGACAAGGCACTCTCCCGACCTGGGTAGTATGGTCACCTGAAAAGCAATGAGGACTGCAGTGCAGACAAAGCAGGAGATTCTGACCGCGCTCTCTGAGAACCACGCTCGGATCAGAGCGCTGGGTGTGAAGAGGCTAGGGTTGTTCGGCTCCTTTGTGCGGGGTCAGCAGGGCGCTGACAGCGATGTGGATTTCCTGGTCGAGTTCGATCCAGGCCAGAAGAGCTTCGACAACTTCATGAAGCTCGCCTTCTTGTTGGAGGACATGCTACAGCGCCACGTAGAACTGGTGACGACAGAAGCACTCAGTCCATACATCGGTCCACATATCCTCGATGAAGTGGAGTATGCCGCTCTCGCCGCTTGAGTACCTCCGCCATATCCTGGACGAGGCCGACTATCTTACTGCGAAAGCGCAGAGGCTGAGCAGGGAACAGTTCATGGGGGATGAGACAGTGAAGCGGGCCTTTGTGCGCAGTATCGAGATCATCGGCGAGGCGGCGAAGAAAGTTCCGGTTGTGCTAAAGCAGCGCTACCCCTCCTGACCTCTCTTTCCACACCTATTGACATGACCTCCAGTGCTCTGGGCGGTTCACCCCTTGTGATTCGGGTGGATGCCACGTAACTCCCTCATCCATGCGGCGGTCGAAGAGAAATTAGCGCGCCTTGAGAAAGGCTGGCTCGCTCGCGAGTGCGCCAAGCTAGATCCCCTGTTTGAAAAAGCCCTGGCGGAAGAAGGGCTCTCGGAGGAGCTATCCGAGTGGCCCGAATACTGAGGGGGGAGATCCGCTGGGCGGATCTTAGTCCCGTCCGGGGGAAGGAACAAGCGGGCCGTCGGCCGGTATTGATTGTAAGCCACGACGTGTTCAACGAGCGCTCCGGGACGGTCATCGCTGTGGCGATCACCAGCCAGCCGCAACGGGCGGCATTCCCGTTGACTCTTGCATTGGAGTCGAAGGAGTTGCCAGAGCGCTCGTGGGTCAAGATCAGTCAGATCCGCACGCTGTCCGTCGAGCGGATTGGGAAGAAGTTGGGACTTGCCACACCGGAGGAGCTGGCGCAGGTGATCGAGGGACTCAACGAAATTATCGGAGGAACCTAACGACAGGCTGCAGCCTAACGCTGGACACGTAAATCTCGATGAGGATTCAAGGAAATAGGCTGCAGAAAACCGCT
>JACQEV010000065.1 GCA_016200385.1 Candidatus Methylomirabilota bacterium | reverse complement strand
GGTCTCGTAGCGGGCAGCCTCAAGACCATGACCGACAGGGGAGACGATCTTCATCTGCACCAGCGCCTCCATGGTCTGGTAGACGGTATTCAGAGAGATCATCGGGAACCGCTTCCGGACCTCCCGGTAGATCTGATCGACCGTCGGGTGGCCGCCGCGTTCGCAGAGGACCTCGAAAACCGCGACTCGTTGCGGAGTCACCTTCCGACCCGATTCCCTGAACCGTTCTGTGATCGTCTTTACGGACAGCTTCATTAAGCCGATCCCACTGCTCCCGCCTGCCGGTCACCCTCAGCCTGATCTAAACGAGAATTATTATTACTAAGGATTTATTCTTTGTCAAGTAAAAACCTCCTCATCGTCGCCATGTACCGTCGCCCAAGTAATGAGCACCCAGATGCTGGTCTGCCCATTTCACGGTCAACAAAGCGGAGAGAGGCCGCCCGATTTGATGGGCCTCTTCACGACAATTTGAAATTATTTGACGCGAACTTATGGCACGGTGCGAGGTCTCTGGCTATCCGGAACCTTGCTCACATGCTGGCACGGAAACTGCTCCCTGCAACACATTGCGCTGTCCAGACATAAATGTCGTTCGCTACCACCTTGACGTTTCAGTTTTGTTCTCCAACGCGGAAGGAGGGGTATCTGTGCCAAAACGACCGCTGGTAAGCGCCTCGATCCTCCTGATTTTCTGGGGAGCACTCCTGATCATTCCGGCAATTGTCCTCGCCCAACAGGCGCCGCCTCCTGCAGCCGCCCCAACGGCGCAGGCTCCCGAACCTGCCGCCCCACCCCCGCCAAAGGTCGACTCCGGTGACACTGCGTGGATGCTCACCTCCTCGGCATTGGTCTTGCTGATGACGGCGCCAGGGTTGGCCCTCTTCTACGGTGGACTCGTTCGCCGGAAAAACGCCCTCGCCACGATCATGCACAGCTTCATCATCCTGGCCGTGATCACCATTCAATGGGCACTATGGGGTTACAGCCTCGCGTTCGGGCCCGACAAAGGGGGGATCATCGGAAGCCTCGCGTGGGTCGGGCTCCGTGGCGTTGGTTTGGAACCCAATCCAGACTACGGGGCCACCATTCCCCACCAGGCCTTTATGGTCTATCAGATGATGTTCGCTGTGATCACCCCTGCGCTCGTCACCGGCGCATTTGCAGAACGGATGAA
This sequence comes from Candidatus Methylomirabilota bacterium, assembly GCA_016200385.1. GTDB lineage: Bacteria > Methylomirabilota > Methylomirabilia > Methylomirabilales > Methylomirabilaceae > Methylomirabilis. Next base: position 1,519 of record JACQEV010000065.1, on the reverse strand, counting down.
GTTCAGCTCGTTCCTGGTCTTCACCATTCTCTGGGCGACCTTCATCTATGACCCACTGGCCCACTGGGTCTGGGGAGTCGGGGGGTGGATGCGCAAGCTGGGAGCCTTGGACTTTGCGGGTGGAACGGTCGTTCACATCAGTTCCGGCGTCTCGGCCCTGGCTGCTGCCCTCATTGTCGGCCGGCGTCGCGGTCACCCGCAGGAGCCGATGCCCCCCCACAACCTCACCATGACCGTCACAGGCGCCTCGCTCCTCTGGTTCGGCTGGTTCAGCTTCAACGCAGGGAGCGCCATCGCAGCCAATAAGCTGGCCACGAGCGCCTTTGTGGTGACGCACCTCGCCACGGCCGCCGCGGCCCTGGCCTGGATGTTTACGGAGTGGAGCTCCAGGGGCAAGCCGACCGTCCTCGGTGCGGCCAGCGGCGCGGTCGCCGGGCTTGTGGCGATCACGCCGGCCTCCGGGTTCGTCGGCCCTATGCCAGCCATCATTATCGGAATCGGCGCTGGGATCTTCTGCTACTCCGCCTGCATCCTGAAGGCACGGCTTGGGTACGATGACTCGCTTGACGTCGTGGGCGTTCATGGCGTCGGTGGAACCTGGGGCGCCCTGGCGACCGGCCTCTTCGCTTCCAAGGCGATCAACCCCGACGGCGCGGATGGTTTGTTCTTCGGAAATCCTGGCCAGTTGGGGGTGCAGGCGATCGCGGTCCTCGTGAGCTGGGTGCTGGCGTTTGTCGGAACCACCATCCTGCTCAAGCTTGTCGATGCGGTGACGGGTCTCAGGGTCAGCGACGAGGAGGAGCAGACAGGCCTCGATCTGAGCCAACACGACGAGAACGCGTACGCCTTGTAAATGCGTCAGGCCATCCCGCGGCGCCTAGTTCGCTTGCCGGATTAGGCGCCGTGGGCTGGCACCGATTTTGAATGGGATAAGAAGCATGGCGATGCGAAACGAAAAGGCTCGACTTGCTCAGAAGACCGTTGGGTTCAGCGCCCTGTACGAAGTGACGAAGATCTTGGGCGATCCGATCGATCTCCAGCAAGGGCTCGTCGCTATCCTCAGAATCCTCAACTCATTCATGGGAATGACGAAAGGGACCATCTGCCTCTATGACCGGAAACGACGCGAGCTCAGCATCGAGGCGGCATTCGGCTTGACCGATGAGGAGCGGCGTCGTGGCCGCTATCGGATCGGAGAAGGGATCATCGGAAAAGTCATGAAGCTGGGCGTCCCGATGGCCGTGCCTGATATCGGCAAGGAGCCCCACTTCCTGAACAAGACGCGTGCGCGCGAAGCACGCGAGCTCCACGGGATCGCCTTCATCTGCCTGCCCATTAAGATCGGTGGGGAGGTGTTGGGGGTTCTTAGTGCTGAGCGCCCGTCCAGGGATGCACGGGCGTCGGTGGAGGAGGATCTCCGCGTCCTAACCGTTGTGGCATCTCTGATCGGGCATGCGGTCAAGCTCCGCCAGGAGCAGGAACGCAGCCTTCTCACGTTGGACACTTGGAAGGGAATACG
>JACQEV010000067.1 GCA_016200385.1 Candidatus Methylomirabilota bacterium | reverse complement strand
CTTGACCAGTCCGCGGCGGGCCAGGAGATCTCCGGCCGTGCTGATGGCGGGCAGGTCCGCGCCCGGATGCCGCGGCCGGAGCCAGTCCAAGAGCTTTGCGGGCCCCCAGCTCGGATGCTGCCGACGGGCGGCGCAGATCACGGTCGCGACCGCCTCGGCGATCCGGTGCGGGCACGCATGCGGGGCCCGGCTGCGCTCCTGCAGCCCCTGCCGGCCCCCGGCCTCGAACCGCTCGAGCCACTTGTAGCCGGTCTTCCGGCTGATGCCGTACCGTGCGCAGAGCTCGACCATCGTGTACAGGGCCACCCGGTGATCGTGAATGAACCGTTCGCGCTGCTCCATGGGTGATGTCTCCATCCAAGGCATTGGCCAACCTCCTGTTGGCCAACGACTCTACCATTGGTGTCACCCATGTTCCCGGTCTGATCTGTTACCTATGTCCCCGACTGCTCAAGCTCACTCGCGCAGCAGGAGGCGACGAAGAGCTATTTCCGCCGCCTGTAAAGAATCCTTCACATCCGACACCGTCGGCGCGGTGCGCGAATGTGCCAGCGCTGTGAGGCGAGCGTCTGCCGCCAGTACTAGGTCACAGGCCTCCTCTGCCACTTTGAGGTCCGATTCCGACACGGCATCTTGATGGACGCCTATCAGATATCTGAGGCGATGGCGTCGCGTAATGCCCGTGCGACTGTTCGGATCGTCGATGAAGCCCGGCATGTGCCTGACCGCCCCGTCCGGCACCCCCTCCTTCAGGGTTTGATCAATGAGCTCGCGCGCCGAATGCGACGCTTGCCTGAGCGAATCCGGCCGCCCGGATGCGACTGCGGACCACGCGCCATCGCGCAGTTCGACTAAGGTCGGGCTGATCTTGGCCAATGCCTCATCGAGCGCGTCGAGGGAACGGCGGGCGAGGGCGATCCGCCCAGCTTCGGTGATCTCAACCCAGGAATCCGGATCTATGAGATCATCGTACGTGGACCGGATCAGGCTAGCGGACTTGAGCTCCTGAAAAGCAATGTCCGCCATTTCGCGATGCGCTGGTTCGAATACAGTCCGAAGCCGGCGCTCCAGGTCGCCTTGCAGAGAGGCTCGGCCGATGAGGTTGAACTTGTGACTCTTGCGGGTCGATGCTAACGCCTCCATGATCGCGAACTTGAGCGAACGAACAGTTATGTCTGGCATGTTGTCATCGCCGCCGCCTAACGATCACGCCCAGCGGCGCGCGTCAGCGCGTCCCTGCAACGCTTTGTTGGGCGGTCTCACCGTTCAGAAAGTCCAGGGGTACTTTGCGACGATTTCCTCCGAAGTCCCGAACGTGAGGTGCCGAAGTTCTGGCAGATTCTCGGCGGCCACCTCGGCTATGAGCGCCCTTATCAGGTCGACGTCCTCCGCTACGAAGCAGTCCAGCCTCGGGTGAAAGTCGATCTGCACTCCGTCAAAGGGGAAGGCGCACGAGACAAGCTGCCGGGCGTCGCCGGCCGAAACCCCCTTGATCGACAGGAGCCTTCGTTCGAGTGCCTCCGCAAGATGGGTATCCGGTCCAGCGAGGCGAAAGGACATACCGAGCCGCGAGTACGTGTCGTCAAGCTTACTGCAGGGATACCCAAGTATCCGCGCGTACATCGCTGCTGCTATTGCTTCCTTCTCTGTGTCTCGCGCTGCCGCTCGGGCCCGCTTCGCGTCATCCGTAGCGACCTTCTCAATCCCGTGAAGCATTTCAACTGGCGTGATTTCAGCGATCCACACGTCGATGCGCTGGCCTTCGCCAGCCGCCCGAATACGGCGCAGCGCCTCGGCCCGAGTGCCGTTGTACGTCCCGTCCTGAACCCTCTGCAGATGATCAAGGACGGAATAGTCAAGCGCGACCGCGAGGCGGCCGTCCTGCCGTGAAGATCCAGTCGGTGATTCGACGGATCTCATGGAAATCGCCTCGGAGTCACCCGGTCTGCCCAGGATATCGTGGTCGTTGCCATTCCCATGATGGCGGCGATTCTGTCGAATTATCGGGGGGTTGTCAAGGTTTTGTGGGCTACAACGTTGCGGACAAATACTGGTCAGCATAATCCGATTAGGGCTGCGACGGACCGGGCACGAAGGTTATCGCGTCTGAAGGTCGCACCTCGACTTAGGACAAGTGTGCAAATCATCCCACGCCCTCCGATGTGGCGGCAAAAAATGAACTGGCTGAATATGACCCCCGCGCTTTATGGCTTGAGGAGGAGTTTTCCGTAGCTTCCCCGGCCCTCCAGAATCCGGTGTGCCTCGGCCGCCTCCCTTAGGGGGAAGACGTGGCCGATCACCGGCTTGATCCTTCCTTTGGCCAGCAGCTCGATCAGCTCCTGGGTCGAGGTCTTGATCGGTTCCGGCTGCTTGAGGGTCATCATTCCAATGTGCAGTCCGAGGACGGAGAGCCCGTTCATAACGAGCAAGCCAAGCTGGAGCTGAGGCTGCACGCCGCTTGAGAAGCCGATGGCGACCAGTCGCCCGTCTCGAGCCAGCTATCGCAGGCTTTTCTCGAAGACCTCTCCGCCGACCGACTCCAGGATGACATCAACACCCTTGCCTCCGGTCCACCGCCTGACCGCTTCGGCAAAGTCGGCCGTCCGGTAGTTCAGGACCTCATCAGCGCCGAGGCCCTTCACTCTGGAG
>JACQEV010000066.1 GCA_016200385.1 Candidatus Methylomirabilota bacterium | reverse complement strand
CTCCCCGAGACCCAGCCCCGCCCTTGAGCCCTTTCCCTTTCAGGCGCAGGCGTGTCCCGGGTCGGATCGCAGGAGGGATCGTGACCATCAGCTCTTCGAGCTGGTCGCCTCGCATGAAGGTGACCCGCTTCCGCACGCCGGCCGCGGCCTCTTGAGCGGTGATCGTGAGGTGAAAGCGGAGATTCAATCCAGCGGGGACGTGGGCGGTATCCCCGGACAGCATCCGTTTCACCAGGTTGAGGCCGGCCTTGATGCCTTGGGCGATGCTGGACAGGAGACCCTGCGATTGACCCCCTTCTCCCATCCCCCGGGTTTTCACCTGCTCGACCGCCGACCTGCCTGACCCTGGATCGACCGCCATACGGGAGGCGCGTCGCCGAAGCACACCGATCGGGGCGCCGATGAAGATCCCGCCGAAGAGAAATCCGCGCCCGCCGAAAAGGACCTGGCGAACAAAGGCATCGTCAAAGCGGATCCCTGCCCTTGCGAATTCGCGGTTCATTTCCCGAAAGATCGACGACAGATCAGGATTGGAGAAGAGATCTCGGAAGATCTCTTCCTGGGAGTACCGAAATCCGCCCGTGGTACGCCCGGGGGCCGCCTGGGCCTGACGGAAGGAATCGTACTGCCGCCGCTTCTGCTGGTCCATCAGGACGGCATAGGCCTCGCTGATTTCCTTAAACCGTTCCTCCGACCTTCGGTCGCCAGGGTTCTTGTCGGGGTGGCACCGCAGCGCCAGGCGTCGGTAGGCCTTCTTCAGCTCCTCCTCTGTGGCGCACTCTGAAACGCCCAGGATTGCGTAGTAATCTTTCCCGTTGTTATGCACGTGAGTCATTCCTACGCCTAGCCCTTCAAATGCCTCGCGAAGAACTCAAGAACGTGGTTCCACGCATCCTTCGCCACGGCCGGGCAGTAGACGTCCTTCCTGGTGTCATTGAAAAAAGCATGTTGCGCGCCAGGGTAGATTTTCACCTCCCCGGCCTTCCCATACCGCTTCAAGCCCTCCTGAAGCCGGTTAACGTCGTCCATTTTGATCCAGCCGTCCGCGTCCCCATAGATGTACAGGATCGGGCAGGCTAGGTTCTTCAACGGGTCTGGGGGTGATGGGACCTGGCCGTAGAAGGGCGCCGCCGCCTTGATCTCCGAAGTGTGGCAAGGCAGCAGCAAGGCATAGGTCCCGCCCATGCAAAAGCCGATGACGCCGAGCCGCTCGCGTGCAACCCCTTCGAGATTCTTAAGATGATCGATGGTGGCCTGGAGGTCCTTGAGGGCCTGCTCCGACTTCAGTGAGCTCATCAAGCGGCCCGCCTCATTCGGGTCGGCGGTGACCTTGTGACCAAGGCAGGAGTAGAGATCGGGCGCCAGGGCGATGTACCCCTCATGTGCGAAACGCCGCGCAATGTCCTTGATATGTTCGTTCAGTCCCCACCATTCCTGGATCACGATCAACCCGGGGTACGTCCCTTTGGCCTGCGGTCGGTGCGCGGCGTAGGCGACGATCACCACTGCTGCGTCTTCGTACGAATAGACGTTCAGGAGTCGGTCGATCTCCACATCGAGGTTGACCTCTTCCCGGGTCTCGCGAATGGCCGCCATCTGCAACCGTTCACCTTTATCCACGAAGCCGCCCGGAAACACCCACTTGCCATATGAAGGTGGAATCGCTCGTTTCACCAGGACGATGCCGCCATCGAGCGTGAACAAGGTGCCGGTCGCGACCTTCGGGTCCTGGTAATGGACGAAGGAGCAGCTCGGACACGCCTGAAGCTCTGGCCCTTGCGGCTTCATGCGCCTTGGCGTGAGCGTGTCCCCACACCTTGGGCAAAATCGATAGGGGGCCTCAGACGCATGAAGATGGCCGTGAATATCTCCGCTTTTCTTGGTCACTCTAGTACCGTTCCAATTATATTATGGCGACTGTGTCGTTCCGCGAAGGCTTTCAAGCGATTACGTCGGATCATCGAGTAGACGAATGAATAGTGCCTTCAGACTCAGCGATCCGCTCCAGGATCACCTCGCCGATCTTCGTGTGGATGCCCAGTGGTTCGGTGATCCGGAAGGCGATGCCGGGGTGGCGGTTGGCCGCCTGCTTCACGAGGGCTGGGATATCCGTGGTGACGTGGCTCCCTGGCCCGAGGAAATACGGGTGTACGATGACCTCCTCAGCTCCATCGGCCACGCAGGCGTCAAACCCTTGCCGAATGGTCGGCCTCCCCAACTCCATATGGGCGTAGTGGACGATGCTCAGGCCAAAGCGATCCTGCATCATCTCAGCAATCTTTTTGAGGAGGTCGTTCGATTCCCGGCGGCGGCTGCCATGATCGACGATGAGGAGGGCTCGTTTCATCGGCATACGAGTCACGCGGCGGCCGGCGCCAGGATTCGGCGGATCGCCTCGAGCCGATGGCGGAACTCGATCTCCGGCAAGACAGGCCCACTGCCCGCGGTGGGTAGCGGCTGATCGAGGTCCACCCAGGAGGCACACCCATCGTATTGTGATGTGTTGGGGATGGTGAACGTCTGCGGTAGCTTGTGGATCCTGACGGCCAGGACATGGAGGCCGGAATGGTTTCTGTAGAAAAAACGCTTCTCGACGGCGGACCAAGACAGGATGTGCTCCCCTTCCAGCAGCTTCAACGACGCCAGATCGCAGACGTGAAACACCTCTTTCACGATGGCGTAGCAGTCGATCGAGACCAGGTCAGCGGGAGGCCGCGATGCCTGGCTCCTGTCGAGTTCCTCGTGATAATCGGGAAGGAGATCCTGCCGCGTCTGATGGAGGTAGGTCGGGAAGATAAAGAATTCGGAGTGCTCCACTTCGAACTCACCCCGCCTCTCATGGATCCACCCTTCCTGAGCAGGAGCGTCTGGCGCCCGGACCCCAGCGCCCTCGCCACCACCGCCCACTCTTTCAAGGCTGATCGACTCTCTGGAAGCATCCGCCGCCTTTCCTGTCGCCTAAGAAGTGTCCAATCTGCCCGCTGATCATTTCTATTATACTATGCAGGGTGTAGACTGACAATCCTGGCGATAATTCAGGACGCTACCTTCACTTTCCCCCGTGTTTGACACCCTTCTGTCGATTCTCTAGAATAAGCGCAGGATGAATATCTTCCGCCTACAGGTCCCTCAGTGGGATGTATTCGATGGCCTTGTGCATGGTTTTCTCGGTCGCCTCGGCGGCCGAAGCCAGCTACCCTATGCCTCCCTGAACGTGTCGTACGATCATGGAGATGATGTTCAAACCGTGAAGCACAACTGGTGCGACCTCAAGATGGCTTTGGAGCTGAGCGACGTGGACATCATCACCGCCAACCAGGTCCATGGCGACACGATCCTGAAGGTCTCCAGCGGGACCGGGAAGCGGGCCGGCCTGGGAGATGGACTCATGACCGATGCGTCTAATCTCTTGCTGGGAATAATGGCGGCTGACTGTGTGCCGCTACTCTTCTTGGAGCCGGGACGAAGGGTCGCTGCGGCGGTCCACGCCGGCTGGAGGGGGACGGGTGCCGGCATCGCCGCCAACGCGGTCACGCGGATGACGGAGGAGTACCGTATCGATCCGTCCGGGCTTCATGTGGCCATGGGACCGTCCATCGGCCCCTGCTGCTACGAGGTGGGAAGGGACGTCACAAAGCAGATCGAAGCGGACTGGGCAGAGGCGCTGAGGGGTGCCTGGAGGCCGGATGGCGCGAAAGGTTTCCTCGACCTGAAGGCGATTAACGAGGCGCAGCTTGTCAGTGTCGGCGTTCCCCGATCACACATCGTCAGAATTGGACCCTGCACGGCTTGCAACGTCGAAAAGTTTTTCTCCTACCGGAAGGAGGGGAAGACCGGCAGTCAACTGAGCTTCATCGGTTGGCTGCTGTAATCATCCTTTGTCGTACGCGGTGTCATGGGCTGGTCACTGTTCTTGGCCGCCCAGGGTCTCGCGAGAGATCCTGGGCGTTGTTGTGTATCGATCAGAATCGTTCCAGCGGGGGGAGCCAAGTGGAGGTGCACCGATGAAATTCCACACCGAGTACTTGACCTTCAATACGAAGAAGCAGCGCGACTACATCAACATCACGAAGGAGGTTGAGGCGGCATTGAAGAAGAGCGGGATCCGGGAGGGGATGACCCTCGTCTCATCGATGCATATCACGGCCTCTGTCTATGTCAACGATGCCGAGGAAGGCCTGATCCAGGACATCGACGAGTGGCTCGAGCGGCTGGCCCCCTACCGGGAGGACTACCGGCACCACCGGACAGGTGAGACGAATGGCGACGCCCACCTGAAGAACCTGCTGATGCATCACCAGATTATCGTCCCCGTCACCGAGGGCCGTCTGGACCTAGGACCCTGGCAGCAGATGTATTACGCGGAATTCGATGGCCGCCGGAAAAAGCGGGCGCTCATCAAGGTGATGGACGAGTAGCGACACCACTCACGTGTCATTGCGTCGAAAGTCTGCCGTAGGGGCGCTGCTTGCTGCGCCCCCGAAGGGCAGGGCAGGCCCTACCCCTACGCAATTCCACAAGCCGTTCAACGCAGGTGAAATTGCGTCGCTGCGCTCGCAATGATGCCCTCAGACGCGTTCGGAGGGATCGAGGTCCTGAAAAAACGGGAAAATCCGCGGCGGCCCGGAGATCGCACGGCCCAGACTGCGAGGCGTGGTCGCGACATCCCCAATCGTGAAGGTAAGATTCCCGTCGGAGTTCACG
>JACQEV010000038.1 GCA_016200385.1 Candidatus Methylomirabilota bacterium | reverse complement strand
CGGCCATCGTGATTGCAGAGGCCGCTGAGATGGCTGAGAACGGCATTCGCTTTGGTAACCCTGAGATCAATCTGGACAAGCTGCGCGCCTGGAAGGATAAGGTGGTGGGCCGCCTGACCGGGGGCCTAGCCCTGCTGGCGAAGCAGCGGAAGGTTCAGGTCATCCAGGGCGTCGGCACGTTTGTCTGGCCCAACCAACTGGCCGTGGAGGGCACGGCTGGAAAGGCCACAGTATCGTTCGACCACGCGATCATCGCGGCCGGCTCGCAGGCCGCCACGATTCCGGGCTTCCCGCACGATGATCCGCGGGTGATGGATTCCACCGATGCGCTGGAGATAGAAGAGATCCCGGAACGGCTTCTCGTCATCGGCGGCGGGATCATCGGACTCGAAATGGCTTGCTTCTTCCACGCCCTGGGTTCCAAGATCACTGTGGTGGAAATGTTGGATTCGCTGATTCCCGGCGTCGACAGGGATATTGTTAGACCGCTCCACAGGCGGATCGAGAAGTTGTACGAGAACATCTTTCTGAAGACCAAGGTGGCCAAACTCGAAGCCACATCGGATGGAATGCATGCCTGGTTCGAAGGGGCAAATGCGGCTCCGTCAGGGATCTTTAACCGGGTCCTGGTGGCGGTTGGACGGCGACCGAACGGCACGATGATCGGCGCAGAAAACGCCGGCGTCAAGGTGGACGATCACGGCTTCATCCCGGTGGACAAGCACCAGCGCACCAATGTCCCTCATGTCTTCGCCATCGGCGACATCGTCGGGCACCCGATGCTTGCTCACAAGGCCACGCACGAGGGCCGGGTCGCAGCGGAGGTGATTGCGGGGCTGCCCTCCGCCTTCGACGCACGAGTGATTCCCTCCGTGGCCTACACCGACCCGGAGGTGGCCTGGGTGGGCCTGACCGAAACCGAGGCCAAGGAGCAGAAGATCGACTACGGCAAAGGGATGTTCCCCTGGGCCGCGAGCGGCCGCTCTCTCACCCTGGGACGAGAGGACGGGCTCACCAAGATGCTGTTCGACAACGCCAGCCATCGACTCATCGGGGTCGGCATCGTTGGACCGAATGCGGGCGAGCTGATCGCAGAAGCCGCTCTGGCCATCGAGATGGGGTGCGATGCCAGGGATATCGGCATGACCATCCATGCGCATCCGACCCTTTCGGAGACACTGGCCATGGCGGCGGAGGCCTTTGAAGGCACCATTACAGATCTTTACCTGCCGAAGCGAAAATAGCCTTAGTACCTGCCCACGGACCCCGCTTAGGCCGGGCTGGCGGCAGAAGGCGCTTGGCGTTTCAGGATTGACACCTGCACACTATACACTTACCATGCGGAGAAGCTTCGTTCTTGAAGCAATCGCCACCCCATAAGCCTCCGGAGCTCTTGATGAAACGCCTCATTCTTGCGCTCCCTCTGGGGAATGATCCAGAAGATCCTCGAGAGTCCTCATCCGATGGTTAGCGATCTGCTTTCACGCTTTATACAGGCAGCAAAGAAAGTGGGCTCCCAGATTGCTGAGGTTCAAGACGCCCAGGCGGCAGGCCAGTACATCGCCGACCTAGCCAAAGCCAAGCAGGTCAAGCTCGTCCAGACCTCTTCTCACGACCTGATCGATCAGCTCAGTCTTCGCTCTTCCCTGGAGGGCTCCGGGATTTTTGTCTCGGGCCCCGACCCGGAACGGCTCCTGGTGGCGGACCTTGGCGTCTCGGACGCCGTCGTCGGGATCGCCGAGACGGGCTCGTTGCTGACCCACCTCGATCCTGTCGATTCGCGCCTGGTCACCATGCTTCCCCTCACTCACGTCGCCCTCTTACAGCGCGAAGCCCTGGTGGAAACCCTGGAGGACGGGATCGCCATGACCCGCAATCGGATCCTCACGCTTCACGCTCAAGGCAAGCCGTCGTATATCTCCTGGGTTACAGGACCCAGCCGCACGGCAGATATCGAGAGAGTCTTGACCATCGGCGTCCATGGCCCTCGAGAGCTTCATATCCTCCTCGTCCCTTAAACGGAGCGCACGATGACCAGACAAGAGGAGTTTCGAAGGAGGGCGGCCGAGGCCCTCGCCAAGCCTGGCATACGAAACGCCCTCGGTCGGTTCGGCACGGCGTACCGGGCCGATCGGGCCGAGGCCCTGGCCGTCCTGGACTACGAGGCCCATCGAACGAAGCTCAGAGCCTCCAAGGAAGACGCCATCGAGCGCCTTCCTGAGCTGACCAAGCAGTTCGTCGAGTCGGCGAGAAAGGTCGGTGCCGTCGTCTACGAAGCCAAAACGGCAGACGAGGCCTGCGCCTATATCGGCAAGCTCGCCAAGGATCGAGGGGTCCGCCTCATCATGAAGTCGAAATCGATGGTCTCTGAGGAGATCGAGCTGAACCACTATCTGGAAAAGCTCGGCATCCAGGCGTTGGAGGCCGATTGTGGCGAGTGGATCATCCAGCAGGCCGGAGAGCGGCCTTCCCACAGCGTCATGCCGGCTATTCATCTGAGCAAAGAAGAAGTGGCAGCGATTTACACGAAGGCGTTAGGCCGGCCGATCCCCACAGACATTCCCTTCATGGTCTCCACGCTACGGGAGGAGCTTCGTGGCAAGTTCGTCGAGGCCGGGATGGGGTTCTCCGGAGCCAACCTTGCCGTTGCCGAAACCGGGACCATCGTCATCGTGACGAACGAAGGGAACGGCCGCTTGGTGACGACGCTTCCGCCGATCCACGTTGCCCTTTTGGGCTACGATAAGATCGTCCCCACCTTCGACGGGGTCGCGCATCAGCTCAAGATCCTTGCTAAGGCCGCCACCGCCCAGGGCCTCACTGTCTACACCACCTTCATCACAGGCAAGGTCGATGCCTCGGCGCTTCCCCGCCCCGCCGGCTTCAAGGGCTCGACCCAGCCTGAGCTGCATATCGTCCTCCTCGATAACGGCCGCATGGCCATGCGGAATGATCCGGAGTTCCGCGAGGCCCTGTATTGCATCCGTTGTGCCGCGTGCGCCAACGTCTGCCCGACCTATCGCGTGATCGGGGGCCACGTCTTCGGCCACATCTACACAGCCGTTATCGGGACCGTCATCACCCCCTTTCACCATGGCTGGGATGCGGCGGCCGTCCCTCAGGAAGCCTGCCTCCTCTGCCGGGCTTGCTTCGACGCCTGCCCAAGCAAGATCGATCTCCCACGGATGGTTCTCGCGGTCCGAGACAGGCTCGAGGAGCGGAAGCCGACGAAAGGGATTCGGGCATTCTTCTTGAACCATATCCTCCCCAACCCTCCGCTCTTCCGCATCGCCCTTAGACTTCTCGCGCTGGGCCAGACCCCATTCGTCCAGGACGGGAGGATCAGAAAGCTCCCGGGTCCGCTGAAGCGTTTGACCGGGAACCGAATTCTCCCCGCATTGCCCCTCCGTCGCTTAAGAGATCTGCTCAGTGAGAAGACTTTGGCCCGAGGTGAGAAAAAAACAACGGCCCTCTTTTTCGGAAGCTGTCTCCAAGACTTTGTGTTCCCTGAGATCGGCCAAGCGGTGGTCAAGGTCTTGACGCACCACGGGGTGGAGGTCCGATTTCCCAAGGCCCAAAGCTGCTGTGGCCTTCCGCCGTACTACGAGGGGCATCACGAGGCGGCGAAAAGGATGGCCCTGCAACTGGTCGAGGTCCT
>JACQEV010000058.1 GCA_016200385.1 Candidatus Methylomirabilota bacterium | reverse complement strand
CGATGCTCGCCACCAATCACCAGCGCGAGCGAGACACGCAGATCGACGTCGTAGAGAGACCGCGGGGCGACTGGATCCGCCCCGAGAATCCAAATCCCCTGATCCTTCAACCATTTCAGGAAGGCCGGCAGCCCAGAAACCCTGGCTACCGGCAGGTGTTCCACAGCCCCGGCGGAAGCCTTCGCCACAGCCGACGTGATCCCGGTAGCGCGATGTTTCGGAATAAACAGCCCGTCCGCCCCGGCCGCCTCGACTGTGCGAATGATCGCCCCCAAGTTCTGGGGATCCTGAATACCATCAAGGAGCACAAGCAGCGGGAGTCGGGCCGATGCTTTGATTCGAGCGACCAGCTCAAAAGGGTCCTCGTAGGCCGCTTCGCTCACCGTGGCGAGGACCCCTTGGTGGGCCAGCCCTTTGCTCAGTTCCCCAAATCGCTCTCCCCCCTCCTGCTTGACCGGCACCCCCCTTATCCTGGCAAGTTTCACGATCTCGGCAATTCGGGGATCTGGCCGCTTCCTGGCTAGGAAGATTCGCTCAAGAGTGCGCCGCCCCGCACGGAGAGCTTCCAGCACGGCATGAGGGCCAAGCAGTACGTCCTCCGTCATCGCGTTTGGCCCTTCACGTGCGAGAGGTCTTAAGCCGCCACCGAGTCCCTTTAGCAGTATCGTCCACCATCACACAACGGTCAGCCAGCCAGACTCGGATATCATCCGCAGTCACCCAATCTTTTTCATCACGCCGCTGCCTGCGATATTCCACAATGATATTAACCTCGTCCGTTGGCAAGGATCGTCCAGAGGCAATGGCAGCCTCGACAGCGTCCCGAGCGGCGATGTACTCTGACACCTGAACTACTCGAACGACCTCGACAGTATCCTTGCCCATCCCAGAGTCTGACACTTGAACTCGAACGTGAGTTCCGACCGGGATCTGTTCGTGAACCTCCACCTCCAGTGTCTGCAGCAAGCCGCCTAGCACAGAACCTAGTTGGCGCAACGTATCCGCACCGCGCCTGAGCGCTTCGAGTATTGGCTTTACAGGCTCGCGCTCGGCGTCCTCCAAAGCGCGCTTGATATGCCTGGCCAGCGTAAACATGGCATCTCTGGCTCCTGGTGTATTGAAGTCATCGTCCATCGCAACGCGAAATGCCTTCTCGGCCTCGCCGATCTGCTGCAAGAGCGGATAATCAGCCCATCCTGATATATGGCTTATATCAGTGCTGGGTTGGACTTCTTGAAATCCGTATGCCTTGGCCAGGACGAGCTGGAGTTTATCCTTGGCGCTCTCGTTGCTTATGAGAGCCTCCTCGGAATAATCCAGCGGCGCCCGGTAATGGGTATTCAGGAGGAAGAATTTGATTGCGTCAGGGGTGAACTCGTCCAACAACTCGTGGACTGCGAGGACGTTTCCCAATGATTTGGACATCTTTTCGGCGTGGATGTTCACGAACCCGTTGTGAATCCAATACCGCGCGAATGGCTTGCCGGTGGCGCATTCCGACTGAGCGATCTCATTCTCATGATGGGGAAAGATCAGGTCAGCGCCGCCGCCGTGGATGTCGAATGTCTCGCCCAGGTATTTCATCGACATTGCCGAGCATTCGATATGCCAGCCCGGCCTGCCAGCGCCCCATGGACTATCCCAGGAGGGCTCTCCTGGCTTTGAAGCCTTCCACAAGGCAAAATCAAGCGGGTCGCGCTTTCGGGGATCCACCTCAATCCTCGCCCCAACCCGCAGCTCCTCCAGATCTCGGTGTGACAGCTTCCCGTAATCAGGGAATCGCCTGACCTCGAAGTAGACATCGCCATCGACCGCGTAGGCGACCCGCTTCATGATCAAGCTCTGAATCATGTCGATCATCTCCTGGATGTGCCGAGTCGCTCTAGGCTCCGCTGTTGGCGTTCTGAGGCCCAAAGCTAGCATATCCTGGCGATAGGCCTCGATCTGCTCCTCAGCGAGTGAGTCCCACGACTGCCCCAGCGACGCGGCCCGGTGAATGATCTTATCGTCCACGTCGGTGTAATTGCGCACGTAGGTCACCTTGTAACCCCGGTATTCAAGGTAGCGCCAGATCACGTCGAATGTGAGGGCGGCACGCGCGTGGCCGATGTGGGCGCGATCGTAGACGGTCGGCCCGCAGGCGTACATCCTGATCTCTCCAGGCACCAGCGGTTCGAGCGCCTCTTTCCGTTGGCTCAGGGTGTTGTGGATCCTTATCGTCATTCGGATTCCCCGCAGGGTTACCCCGTTACCCCCTGGCGGCCGAGCGAGGCGATGGCAAGGCACGCGATGCCGCCACCCGCCCCTAGCGTGCCCATTCGATTCGCTGTGGTCGCCTTGACGCTCACTTCCTCCACCGCGGCTCCAACCATTTCTGCAAGGTTGCTCCGCATCTGCGTGATATACGGTCCCAGTCTCGGGGCCTCCGCGATAATGGTGGCATCGATATGGCCCACCGAGTACCCAAGGGCCTCGACCCGCTGGAATGCCTCTTTGAGGAGAAGGAGGCTCGACACATTCCTATACATGGGATTATCTATCCCGAAGCACGAGCCGATATCCCCGGCGGACGCGGCGCCCAGGATGGCGTCGATCACCGCATGCGCCAAGACGTCGGCATCCGAGTGCCCCTCCAGGCCTTTCTCGAACGGGATCTCCACCCCACCCAGGACGAGACGGCGTCCTGGGACCAGTGGATGGGTGTCGAACCCGATGCCAACCGTCATGGGTCCAGCCGTCGTCGCAAGATCAGCTCTGCCAGAGGCACATCCTCCTCGCTCGTGATCTTAAAGTTTTCATAACTTCCTGTCACAACCTTGACTCTCACCCCGATTCGCTCCACCAGTGCCGCGTCATCAGTGGCGATGATTTCATGCTCCCGAACCGCCAGGTGAGCCCTCATCAGGAGCGAGTACCGGAAGACTTGCGGGGTTTGAACCGCCCACAGTTGGTCCCTGTCTGGCGTCTCCACGACGAGCCGGTCAGCGTCCACCCGTTTGATGGTATCGGTGACCGGGACTGCCGCCACTGCCGCGCCCCATTCCTTTGCGGCCTCTAACGTCGCCAGCACGACCTCTCGGGAAACGAAAGGGCGAACGCCGTCATGGATCAACACCATATCCGTGTCCGGCTTCGCCCTCAGCAGACCGTTATAGACTGAATCTTGTCGTTCCTGTCCTCCGGGGACCACCTCCGCTTCAATATCAACCCTGGCCAGGGACAGCGCGTCCCGGCCAATCGACTCTTCGCCCGGAGGGACCACAATAATCATGGCCGCCAGCGCATCCGAGGCCGCCAGCGCTCTCAGCGTGTAGCTGAGTACGGGAAGACCGTTCAGCTCGATAAACTGTTTTTTGACTGCTCCCGCGAAACGACTTCCCTTTCCTGCCGCAGGAACGATCGCCGTTACATGCATAGGGTTTAGCGTCTAGGGTCTAGGGTTAACAAATCCCAAGCGGACGTCGTTACCTAGCCCCTAAACCCTATACCCTGAACCCTGCCTCATCATGCCGCTTCGGCCTCTTCCTTCAGACGCGAGAAGATCATGCGCCCCGCGGTCGTCTGCAGGACCGTGGTGACACAGACATCGATCGTCTGGCCGATGTAACGACGGCCATTATCCACCACAACCATTGTTCCGTCGTCGAGATAGGCAACTCCCTGATTGTACTCCTTGCCTTCCTTGAGGATGTACACCCGCATGTCCTCACCAGGCAGGACGACGGGTTTCAGCGCGTTGGTCAACTCGTTGATGTTCAACACCCCGACCCCATGCAGCCCCGCTACCTTATTCAGATTGAAATCGTTCGTCACGACCTTGGCGTTATACGCCTTGGCCATGGCGACCAACTTCGCGTCCACCTCACGAATCTCCGGAAACTCCATATCGCTGATCTCGACGTGAACATCGACCTTCTTCTGCATCTTCTGGAGGATGTCGAGTCCCCGACGGCCCCGATTTCGCTTCAGCGGATCGGATGAGTCGGCGATGTGCTGCAGTTCCCGAAGGACGAACTGCGGGATAAGAAGCGTTCCCTCAAGGAACCCGGTCTCGCAGATGTCAGCAATGCGACCATCGATGATCACGGAGGTATCCAGGATTTTGTAGCTCTTGCTCCGCGGTTCTTCCCGCAGAAGCCGAACCAAGTTGGCCATACTGAACTCTCGACCCTTCTCGACCGCGATGGCGGCCCCAAGATACGCAACACCGATCGTCACGATGATCCGCAGGGCCATGGCCATATGAACGGGGACGAAGACCAGAAGGCCCAAGATAGCGGCGAAGAAGATCCTGGCCAAGCCGAGCCCGACGACAAACCCGATGATCCCGCTGAGAATGACTTTCGAGGAGGTCTGATGAAACGTGCGGTGAAGCATCAGTACCACGACACCACACAAGGCCCCCAGCATGAGGCCGGCCACACCCAGCACCCATACGTCAGGACCCGTTGCAGCCTGAGAGGCCAAATAAAATCCAATGGCCGCCCCTCCAATAATCGCCGGGAGGCCAAAGCGATAGGTGTTCAAACGCGTTCCCCCCTTTCTCGAAAGGTTGACTGGCCGCACGAACCGGCCATCACCTTTCAGTTGCCGCTGCTCCTGACCGCCTTGTCAACGAGCGCCCGCGCCTTTTCCGGGTCCACCCCGGAGGCGTGCGAAATCTCGCTGACAATTAATTTCCGGACGTTCTCCAACATCTTCTTCTCGCCAAACGAGAGGTTCCGCTCCTTTTGGAGGAGAACCAGTTTTCGAAGCACGAGGGCGACTTCATACAGCGAACCGGTCTTGATCCGCTCCAGGTTATCCTTAAACCGGCGGTTCCAGTTGGGACTGATTTCCAGGTCATTCTTCTTGAGGATTGCCATGACCTTTGGGATCTCCGAGGGTTCAATGACCTCTCGGAGGCCAACCCGCTTGGCGTTCTTGGTGGGGACCATGATGGTCATACCGCTCCCGATGATACGAAGAATATAGAAAAACTGGCGCCCACCGAACACGTCCTTCTTCTCGATGGCTTCGACCAGTCCAACCCCGTGGGTCGGATACACGACTTTTGTGCCCACACGATACATGCCCAATCCTTTCACGTTATCCTACCAAACATTCCCATGTGAGTCAAAAGAATGCGGAGCTTAGTGTGGCTCGAGTTCTCGAGCCAGCTCTTCCAGGGAGCGGATGCCGGTGACCCTCACCGTAGAGAAGGCAGATTGCGCCCGCTCGAGATTGTGCCTGGGTATAAGGCAATGGGACAGGCCCAGATGTCCTGCTTCCCGGATTCGCTGCTCCGCCATCGGCACTGCCCGTATCTCACCGGCGAGGCCGATCTCACCGAACACGGCGAGCCCAGGGTCGAGGGGAAGGTTCCTGGCACTTGAAAGGACCGCTGCGGCCAGGCCCAGATCGGCAGCGGTCTCTCCGATCCTCACACCCCCCACGACGTTCACGTACACGTCGCGCGCGCTGAGACGCAGGCCAAGCCGCTTCTCCACCACGGCCAGCAGCAGGGCTCCTCGGTTACCATCCACACCATTGAAGACGCGCCTGGGGATGGGGGTGCCCGGCTCCGCAACGAGCGCCTGTAGCTCCACCAGAAGGGGCCGGCTGCCTTCCAGGGTTGGGATGACGATGGAGCCCGATGCGCCCGCAGGCCGCTGCGACAAAAAGACCTCCGACGGGTTCTCCAGCTCCCGCAGCCCTTTGTCCGTCATCTCGAGCACGCCCACCTCAGGAGTTGGCCCGAAGCGGTTCTTCATGGTACGCAGGAGACGATGGACCTGATGTCCCTCCCCCTCCATGAACACGACGGCATCAACCATGTGCTCCAGCGCCTTCGGACCCGCGATGGACCCATCCTTGGTGATGTGGCCTATGACAATGGTGCTGACCCCTTTGTCCTTCGCCAGCGCCATCAGCCGCCAGGCCGCCTCTCGAACCTGGCTGAAACTGCCCGGTGGCGACTCCAAGTCTTCCGACGCGATGGTCTGAATGGAGTCGATCACCAATACCTTTGGCCGGAGTCGCTCAGCCTGATCCAGAATGACCTGGAGGGAAGTCTCGGCAAGGAGAAGGAGGCGATCGGAGAGTGGTCCAACCCTGCTACCCCTGGACCGCGTCTGTTCGGGCGATTCCTCGCCAGAGACGTAGAGAACCGTCCCCTCCCTTATCGCGATCTGCATCGAGGCCTGAAGCAGGAGGGTTGACTTCCCAATCCCGGGGTCGCCGCTCAGCAGGACGAACGAGCCGGGGACAATGCCGCCCCCCAACACTCGATCCAACTCCGCCAGGCCGCTACTAATCCGGTGGAGAGCCCTGACATCCACTGCGGTGATCGGGGTGGGAAGCTCCCGCGCCGTTGACGATCCGGACCGGACGCCGCCATGCCGCTCGCTCGCAAGGCGCTCTTCCAGCAAGCTTCCCCATTGCCCGCAGTCGGGGCAGCGACCCATCCAGCGAGGGGTCTGATAGCCGCAGCTTTGGCATAGGAAAACGGTCTGGAACTTGGCCATGCGCGTGGTGAACTATCTAAGGCGCTGGAGCCCAATCGCTTGACAAATCTGGGGGAACTGTGCCAGGCGACAAAGGTCACCCGGCCTGAGTCGGAGGGCTTGGCCGCACGTCAGGCAACCCACCTCCGCGAGCCGTCACTGATCGTCCGCATAGTCATACGGCTCTGCATGGACGTCGTCGAACAGGCCGAACTTGACGTACTCCCTCAGGAAGGCCAGCTCAACCTTCCCGGTTGGGCCGTTCCGCTGCTTGGCGATGATGACCTCGGTCTTCGTGTCTCGCTCCGGATCGACGGTTCCCTCCTTTCCCGCCCGGCGGGCCCGATAGTATCCAGGCCGGTAAAGGAAGATGACCACGTCTGAGTCCTGCTCGATGGCCCCAGACTCCCGGAGGTCCGACAACTGCGGCCGACCCTCCTCCCGCTCCTCAGTTCTCCGTGCAAGCTGCGAGAGGGCTACGACCGGAACTTTCAGCTCTTTGGCCATTGCATGCAGCGCCCGGCAGATCTCCGCTACCTCTTGCTGGCGGTTCTCGGCACGGAGGCGACCCGATAAGAGTTGGAGGTAGTCGATCACCACCATCCCGATCTTCTGCTCGGCCTTGAGCCTCCGCGCTTTCGCCCGCACCTCGATGACAGAAATGGCAGCAGAGTCATCGATGAAGACCGGCGCCTCAGAAAGGCGACCGGCCGCGTTCGTCAGCTTCGGCCAGTCGCTCTCACGAAGAAAACCTGTCCTGAGCCTGTTGGAATCGACCTCGGCTTCGGAGGAAAGCATCCGCTGGACCACCTGTTCCTTCGACATCTCGAGGCTGAAGATCGCGACCGGCAACCCCTCATCGATAGCAGCGTTCCTGGCGATATTGAGGGCGAAGCTGGTCTTCCCCATCGAGGGGCGGCCAGCGATGATGATAAGCTCGGACGGTTGAAAGCCGGCGGTCATCTTATCAAGCTCACTGAACCCTGTCGGGACACCGGTGACCTGCGTTTTGCGGTCATACAGTTTCTCCACCTGCTCAAAGGCGTCCTTCAGGATCGACTTCAGGGGGAGGAAGGAGCGCCGCACGCGATCCTCTGAGATCTCGAAGATCGCTTGTTCCGCCTGCTCGAGTACCTCGTCCGCCTCGTCCTGATCGCCGTAGCCGAGCCCGACGATATCGGTGGCCACGTCGATCAACTGGCGGAGCAGCGCTTTGTCCCGGATGATCCGGGCGTGATACGTGACGTTCGCCGCCGTCGGGACAGCCTCGACAAGTGAGGCCAGAAAAGCAGCGCTGCCGA
Organism: Candidatus Methylomirabilota bacterium; assembly: GCA_016200385.1. GTDB lineage: Bacteria > Methylomirabilota > Methylomirabilia > Methylomirabilales > Methylomirabilaceae > Methylomirabilis. The sequence continues at coordinate 3,736 of JACQEV010000058.1, read as the reverse complement.
TATCCTCCAGCTCGCCGCGGCGGCGAAGCTCATTGGTGATGGTGATGAGATCCACCGGCTCGCTCCGCTGAAAGAGATCCTCGGCTGCGGCGAAGATCCTGCGGTGGGCGTCGCGGTAGAAATGGGTCGGCTGAAGCAGTTCAAGGCACTTCAGGAGGGCGTCGTTGCTTTGAAGGATCGCTCCGAGGACCGACATCTCGGCCTCGAGGTTGTGCGGCGGAACCCGCTCCCTGGCGATCTCACGCCGCTCGAGGGCTGACTCCCCCGTGATTCGATGCGCCATACGCTTACCCCTCTGCGCGCTCCACGGTGAGCCTGAGCTCGGCCACGACCTCTGGGTACAATCGCACCGGAATGGTATAGCTGCCAAGCGCCTTGATCGGCTCTTGCAGCACGATCTTCCTCCGATCCACCTCGAGGCCCTGGGCACCCAAGGCGGCGGCGATGTCCTGATTCGTCACAGAGCCGAAAAGCCGATCCTGTTCGCTCGCCCGGCGCTTGAGCACGCAGCTCTTCTCCGCGATCTGTGCTGCCAGGGATTCCGCCGCATGGCGCAGCCGCTCTCCCCGCCCCTTGTTCCGCCGAAGCAGATGTCCCAACGACTTGATGTGGGCGGATGTTGCAGCCACAGCCTTCCGCTTAGGGATGAGGAAATTCCGGGCGTAGCCATCCGCCACCTCTACCTGGTCACCGGCCCTGCCGACTTTCTCCATATTCTCCAGCAGAATGACTTTCATAGAAACCCCACCTCCTAAGACGATCCGCCTGACCTCCGCTGCCTTACGCCCCGGGGGGCCCCGGGAGGCTCGGCCGGCGGAAGACAAACCAGATGTCGAATAATCCCACCCCTGTCAAGAGGAGCAGCAGCAACGGCTGAAGAAGCAACAGCACGAGGCCCAGGATCCCCACCAACGGCGGAAGATTGAGCCGACGAATCCAGAAGGCAGCGATGGCCAGCCCCTGGAGAAGATAGAGTGTCATCACCACGAGCAACCCATTGAGACCGATCCCCTTCACGACCGGCAGACCGCTGAGAAAGAGAGCGGCAGCCCCGATAAACACCCATACCAGCCAATCCGGCATATTCCAGGCGAACCCCGGATCGGATCCGCCGGATGTTGAGGCACGGGCCAGGCCGCCCCTCGCCAGGAAGTAGTTGATCGATGTGGTCAGCAGCGCCGCCGCGATGAAGAGGCCTGGCGAGGCCGCAAGAAGAAATGTCCGCACCTGCTCCGCCGAGGTGGACAGCTGGCCAACCTCGTCAGGAGAAAGACCGAGCTTGTTGTAAAACCCCATTGCCTCCTGCAAGGCGAGGTCGAGATGCTCCTGAAGATACTCCATCGGCCCGGCTGCGCCCCTCGACACCATGAAGAGGCCGAGCACACTGCCCCCAAGTACGGCCAGAACCCCCGCTCCCACCGACGGTTCTGGCGCCCATTCTCGCCGAATCGCCTCAGCCAGTACAACGGCAGTGACACCGAATTCAAGAAAAAAGACCCACGTGTAGCGCAGCCCCAAGAGGGGGGCCAGGGAGGCCCCCACGGCCAGCACCCCAAGGAGGGCGATAACCCGGCCATGTCTCGCGGAAAGGAGGATGAGAGGCAGGGGGGTCAGCAGACCGAAAAGCACTCCAGCAATAGGGATGGCCGCGCCCGCCAACGCCAGCGTCAACGACGCGAGGCAAAGGGCAGCAGCCTGTAACAGACGCTTAGCCGTCCCCTCCTTCATCGAACCATTTTCCTGTAGCCGGCCACGGAGCGCCCCGCACGGCGGTCGCCCTTATAACAGGTCGGCGGCGAAGGGGAGCAACGCGATGCTGCGAGCCCGTTTGATTGCTGCGGCCAACTGCCGCTGATGAATGGCACAGTTGCCGGAGATCCGGCGCGGGATGATTTTCCCGCGATCGGTGATAAAATTCCTGAGCCGCTTCACATCCTTGAAATCAACCGCCTCGATCCTATCCACGCAATACTTGCAGACCTTCTGCCGCCGAAAGCTCCGCCGCTTTTTCAGCATCCGTCATGATCTCCCTGTTCTTCAACCCCGTTCGAAGAACCTCCCCGCAAGCTGGGGAGATTGTCGCGCGCTCTGCGCGTTCAAAACGGTACCTCTTCTTCCTCAGCCGGCCGCGGCGCTTCATCCTCGGAGGCCGCTGCTTCCTTTCGAGCGCCAACGAATTGCACCCGTTCGGCCACCACTTCGTGCTTGGTCCGCTTCTGGCCGTCAGGGGTGTCCCAGGACCGTTGCTGGAGCCGACCCTCGATGAGCACCTGCCGCCCCTTGCTCAAATACTCGGCGCAGGTCTGCGCCTGCTTGTCCCAGACCACCACTGTGATGAAACAGACCTCCTCTTTTCGCTCGCCAGCCTTGGTGGTAAAAGAGCGATTGACCGCCAGATCAAAGCTGCAGACGGCCATTCCGGCAGGTGTGTGCCGAAGCTCCGGATCCCTGGTCAGGTTCCCCAGCAAGATCACCTTATTGAAACTCGCCATGACCTACCTCCTGAGCGGCCAACCCAGTACCCTCGCGGCTCCGCTGCGGCTTTGCCTGGTAACGGCTCTTCCTGGGCGCCTCGGCCCTGACCACTATCCCTTTCAGGATGGCCTCGGTGATCCGAAAATAGCGCTCAAGATCGGCGACCACTCCCGCCGCGCCACGTATCTGCATCAGAACGTACTGGCCGTCCCGCCGCTTCTTGATCTCATAGGCGAGACGTTTTTTCCCCCATTTCTGGACCTCCTGCACCTCCCCACCCTTTTTGGCGACGACCTCACGAATTGCGCTGACCTCTGCCTCAACAGCCGCCTCCGTGAGGGCCGGGTCCAGAATGACGATCACCTCATACGAATTCACTCCATCACCTCCCCTTCGTGTTCCGTCCGACTCTGCGGATGTGTTGCTCGGACGTTGTACCGGTTCATGGCCGCAGCAAGGCCCTCCTGCAGGAGCACCTCTACAGCGTCAGCGGCCCTTCGCACCGCCGCGTTCATCTCATCCCGCTCCTCTTCCTCGAAAGGCCCCAGAACGTGCTCCACAGGATCACGCCCCTGGCTTGGGCGCCCGATCCCCACCCTGACCCTCAGAAAGTCAGCGCAGCCGAGCGCCTGAACGATGGACCGGACACCCTTGTGGCCACCATGACCCCCGCCGGCCTTGATCCGCAGCTGGGAGGCGAAGAGATCGAGGTCGTCGTGAATCACAATAATTCGTGCCGGCTCAAAGCCCAGGGCCTGCTGCCACGCCGAGACAGCGGAGCCGCTTTCGTTCATGAACGTGAGGGGCTTCACCAACAGGATCTCCTCGCCATGAAGCCTCCCCCGCGCGAAAAGGGAATAATATCGGCGACGCGTGAGGACGATACCGGCCCGGCCGGCCAACGCCTCCACCACAAGGAATCCCACATTGTGGCGGCTCGACTCATACTCCGCGCCGGGATTGCCCAGACCCACCACCATCCACAACGAGCCACCTCACTAGTGCCGGTCCAATGAACATCGCCTGGCGGCGTTGCTGGCCCCCAGGACACTCCCTGCGACGTACCTTATAGCGTACGCCTCGGTCGGCCCTGGGAGCCGCGCCTTGCCATGCTCGTTTCTTGCCCCGGCACAGTGCACGCAACCTGTAGGGTGAACTTGTTGGAGACGCACTACTCAGCCTTGCCGCCCTCAGCCTTGCTCTCTTTGACCTCCTTGGCTTCCTTGGCTTCTTTCTTGCCAACCACTTCCGGTTCCGCGGG
>JACQEV010000050.1 GCA_016200385.1 Candidatus Methylomirabilota bacterium | reverse complement strand
GGTCTGGTCGGTTCTGTGAACATCGCAGAAAGAGTGCACGATTCTTCGCACCGCGCACCGCGCACCGCGCACCTCGCGCTTTCTTCGGATGCCTGGGCCCAGCAGGCCGATATGGAGCTGGGAAAACAGGTCTACGAAAAGCGGTGCGCCTTTTGCCATGGGTTTGAGGGGGGCGGCGACGGAGTTGCTGCGCCATTCCTCGATCCGCGCCCACGCGATTTCACCCGTGGCCTCTACAAAATCCGCTCAACGCCGAGCGGCAGCTTGCCCACAGATGACGATCTCTTCTCGATTGTTACCGAGGGGATGCGGGGGACCTCGATGCCGGGCTGGAACACGCTGCCGGAACGGGAGAGGCGCGCCGTGGTCCAGTACATCAAGAACTTTTCGGACCGCTTCAAGAGCGAAGGAGCGGGGAAGCCGATCCAAGTCGGCAAGGAAGTCGGGGCTTCGAAGGAGAGCCTGGACAAAGGCCGCCAACTGTACCAGGACCTCGAGTGTTTCACCTGCCACGGGAAGGAGGGCCGAGCCGACGGCGCATCGGCACCCACGCTGAAGGATGAGTGGGGGAATAGAAACCGCCCTGCCGATTTGACGAAGCGGTGGAACTTCCGCGGCGGCAGCTCGGCCAAGGCGATCTACACACGGTTCAGCACCGGCATTGCTGGGACGCCCATGCCCGCCTATTCCGAATCGATCGACGCCGAACAGAGCTGGCATCTCAGCAACTACGTCGTGTCCCTCGGTCCCGACGGCCCGAACTACGGCACCGTCTTGGCAGCCAAGCTCATGCGGAGCGCTCTCCCGACGACCCCCGGTGATCCACTCTGGGAACAGATCTCCGCGACAAATTTCCCCCTGGTCGGGCAGGTGATCGTTGATCCGAGGAACTTCACGCCCTCGATCGACATGGTATCGGTAAAAGTGGCCTATAACGACAAGGAGATTGCCTTTCTTGTCGCGTGGGACGACCCCACCGCCGGCAAGCGAGCGACCGGTGACCAGGCGCAGGCGGCTCCGGACGCCCTCGCGCTGCAGTTTCCGGCGCAACCGCTCGAAGGGAGCGAAAGGCCCTATTTCCTCATGGGGGATTCGGATCATCCGGTCTACTTGATCCGCTGGCGATCGGATGCGGATCGGGTCGATGAGCTGACCGCGGCCGGGTTGGGGCGGGTGCAGGAACAGCCTGCGGCAGGGGCGGCAGGAGTGACCGGGGCGGCGATCTATCAGGAGGGACAGTATCGGTTGCTGATCACCAGGCCGTTGGCTCCCAAGTCGAAGGGCGCGCCCGGCTTTAAGCGCGGCCGGTTTATACCGGTCGCATTCCTGGCCTGGGACGGGGGAAACGGAGAGTCCGGGAACAAGATGTCAGTCTCTGCCTGGTACTACCTGATCCTTGAGGAGCCCGCTTCGGCGAAGAGCTTTCTGTACCCTCCCATAGCGGCGCTGTTGACCGTCGCCGCCCAGCTACTCCTTGTCCGGGGGGCCCAGCGAAGGCACAGGACCCAAGAGAGCTAATTCCTTGTGAGGGCGAGCTTTACGTCCGCTCCTGCAATTATTTCTTTGACAGGCGTTGAATAGATTAGCCATCATGTTTGTCTAATCGTTAGGTGGGAGAGAGGTGTAAAGGTGGGAGGGTGCGCCAGAACTCGGGCCAGCCCGGGGACCCTTTGAGAAGGCCGCGTGTGCGTGACAACGACCCATGTGCATGATGCCGTTGTTCAACATTGAATGATGTCCTAACCACTAACGAGTCGAGAGGAGAAATCAGCGATGTGCAAATCCACCCTACGAGCGATCCTATCGACTGCTTTGGCAGTGAGCTGTGTCGGTATATGGACCGACGCGATGGCCGGAAAAGGCGACCCTAAGTTGGGGAAGCAGAAGTACATGGAAAACATGCGCTGCTCCGCTTGCCATGGCGAATCCGGGAAAGGGGACGGGCCGGCGGCGGTGGCGCTGAACCCCAAGCCGCGAAACTATACTGACTGCAGTGTCATGGGGAAAAAATCAGACGCAGAACTGTTCAAGGTTATCAAACAGGGTGGCCAGGGCAAGGAGTCGAACCGAAGCTGAGCCCGCTCATGGTCGCCTTCGAAAGCCAGCTCAACGATAAGGAGATCTGGGATGTCATTGCATTCATTCGCTCAATCCCCAATCCACCTTGCAAGGTAACAGTGAAGTAGGTTGGCTCTGCTAGGACGACAATCTGGCTGGAGTGGAAATCAGGCGGGAGACGACATCTCGACGAGGCGCGCGGCGGAGAGTGCCCCTTGGACGAGCGGCCCGAGGTCAAGGATGCTCTCGGCCAGGCTGATTTCCTTATCAGTGGCGCGGGTCACCACCTGCCTGGGCGCGAACATCGAGCAGCAGTCCTGATCGGGGATGATGGAGATGTCATAGGTCCCGATCTGCTGCGCCTGTTCGGTGATCTCTTCTTTGTCCATCCCCACCAGAGGGCGTACGATCGGCAAGGTGGTCGCCTCTTCGATGGCGGCGATGTTTTCGATGGTTTGCGAGGACACCTGGCCCAGGCTCTCGCCGGTGACGAGGGCCTGGGCCCCATCTTTTCGCGCGATCTCCTCAGCGATCCGCAGCATCAGCCGTCGATAGACGAGGATGCGGAAGCGGCTGGTGACGCCGGCAACCACTTCCTGCTGGGTTTCGCCGAACGGCACAAGGTAGATCCGGGAGGCAAACTGGTAGCGGGTTAGGCGTTGGGCGAGGTCGATCGCTTTCTCTTCCGAAGTCCGGTCGGCGAATGGCTGGCTGTGGAAGTGTACGAAGACGACCCGGCAACCCCGCTTCATCATCCGGTAGGCCGCAACCGGTGAATCGATCCCGCCCGAGAGCAAGCAGACCACCGTCCCGCTGACGCCTACCGGAAGGCCGCCGGGCCCTCGGATCTTCTCGAAATAATAGAATGCCTCGTTGGGCAGCACCTCGATATAGACGGTCAGGTCCGGGTTGCTCAGATCCACCTTCGCCCCAGAGGCAAGCTTCACCCTGGCGCCGATCACCTGGTTGATCTCCTGCGAGGTGTGCGGGAAGGTCTTGAAGGCGCGGCGGGCCGCCACCGCGAAGCTGGCGAATCGACGGCCAGAGATCTCGCCCTCGATGCTTTTCGAGAGCAGGTCCAGGTCGGGTAGAACCCGCGAGGCGGCAGCGAAGTTCGCTATGCCGAAGACCTGGCTCAGTCGTTCACGCAGCTCCTCCCACGAGGTCCCCTCCTCCATCTCCAAAAACAACCTGCCTGCGGGCCTCCGAAGAGGGCCGACGTCGAGGTCGCGCGACGCCATCCGGAGATTGGCCGCGAGCTGCTTCAGAAAGAAACTGCGGTTTTTCCCTTTCAGGGCGATCTCGTGGTAATGGATGAGGGCGCCTTTCACGGACCGAGTTGCCATTCAGCTTACTCTCGCCTTACGATCCCTTGTCATGTTCGTCTCGTTCCCACTTCACCCTCTGCGTGGCAGGGTTGCTAGGGCTTGCCCTACAGTGAGACAACCTCTACCTGGCGGCGACTCTGGCGAGCTTCGTCCACCAGCCGCTCCAGCTCGCTAGCGATCTCGGCGCCAATCCACTCTTCTCCACACTGGCGGCATACGGTGGCCGGCACGTTGCGGACAACAACGACGCCAAAGCCGAGATCGACACTGTATGTGGTTTTTCCAGCCGTCTTTCTCCCACCACAGACCGGGCACGGACCGTTTGTGGGCGACTCTTTCATGTGCCTTTCCTCCTGGTCTTATAATCTGCCTCGAAATGCTCCAAGTCTGGCTCGTAGACCGTGATAACGTACGCCTACTCGTTCGTTTCGTCAAGGGCCGCGACGGCGGTGGAGCGGCTTGCCCGCTGCCCATCCGAAGAACAGGGCGATTGGATAGGGCCTATCATCAGGATAGTTCTCGATCCTTTGTCCGCTCAGGAGAATTTCCACAACTGAAGCTTGGCGTATGCCCCGTTCGGCAAGCCGTTGGAGCACGTGCTTGCGCCACTCAAACCGATCATCAGATAAGACCGCCCGCAACTTGTCGTGATCAAGAGATTTCAAAGGACTCAAGCGGGGTGGCTCCTCTCACCTTCTGCCTGGCCCGTCATGAAGTGGTATGGAAGAAACCCGTTCAATTCCATTCCCGCCTTTTTGCAGTTATGATTGAGCCCCAACGGGTTTTTGCCTTGTGCGAGAGCGGATGAGCCCTGGCACGATCTTACCACGGAAGACTTTCGTTTAGTGAAAAGTCGAAGCAATCTGCCTGCTTCTCCTGATGGAAAGTCGTAGGAACTGTAGGCGCCCACAGTCCCTCCTGTCACGCAAAACGCCTAGCATGGGACTGGATGTTTGGTTTATGATTGCGGGTAATGGCACGCACCGCAGAGATGGTGATCATCGGCGGAGGGATCGTTGGCCTCAGCATCGCCTATCATATGGCCGTTTCGTCGCTGCCGGCTTCTCCGGTCACGGCTTCATGGACGCGCCCGCGATCAGCAGGCTGATGGCTGAGCTGATACTGGACGTCGGGGCCTCGACCATCGACCTCTCGGCCCTGAGTCTCGATCAGTCTCGGACGGGACGAGTCTTCCCAGAGCGGGCGGTCTTCTGATGCGCCCCGTTCTGGTCTTTCAGCACATCGGGTGCGAAACGCCGGGCATCTTTGCTGACCTGCTCCGGGAGCAGAAGCGCCCCGTCGAGACGGTAAGGTTTTTTGCGGGCGATCGGGCGCCCGAGGACTTGTCGGGGTATGGGGGGCTCCTCGTCATGGGCGGACCGATGAGCGTCAACGATGAGGCCGAGCACCCCTGGTTGAAAGCGGAGGATCAACTCCTGAAGAAGGCCCTGGCGCTCGACTTCCCGACGCTGGGCATCTGCCTCGGCTCGCAGCTCATCGCAAAGGCGGCCGGTGGGACGGTGCGCAGAGGACCGCGCAAGGAGATCGGCTGGCACCCGGTCCGGCTCACGTCGGCGGCGCGGCGCCACCCGCTGTTCAGGGGGCTGCCGGAGACGATCGAAGTGTTTCAGTGGCACGGGGAGTATTTCGACGCGCCGCCCGGGGCGGTCAGCCTGGCCAGCTCGGGACTCTATCAATGCCAGGCCTTCTCGATCGGTCGGAATGCCTGCGGCCTGCTGTTCCATCTCGAAGTGACCGGCCCTATGGTGAGGGAGTGGGTCGCCACCTTCAAGGAGGAGCTGGATGGGGTGAAGCAATACATCCGTCCCGAAGCGATTCTCGAGGAACTTCCCGGCCGGATCGACACACTCAATCGGCGGGCGCGGACGCTCTTCACCCGCTTCTGCGAAAGCCTGCGTTAACTATCCAGAGGCTTCAGCCGGACGAGCGTTGCCCCCCACCCTCCGGCTTCGGGCGGGGCATCGGCAAAAGAGAGGACGTCAGGGTGATTCGCCAGAAGCCGCCTGACAGCTGCCCGCTGAGTGCCCGTTCCCTTCCCATGAATCAACCGCACTTCGAAAAGTCCTGCCTGTCGGCACTGCGTCAGATACTCTTCGACGACCGACGGGATCTCCCTCGGCGCAAAGGCGTGCAAGTCGAGGACATCCTCGGTGGGCAGCCGCACCGGCTCACTGAGCGGTTGCTCTGCCTCGCCAGATCCTGCCACATCCCCTCTTGCTCGCGTGTCATCCGATGGGTCCATTGTGACCAGCATATCGCAGGATCGACGATATCCGCTAGGGCTTTTCGGGCTTAACCTGAGCACCGGCTTGCCAATGGCTTGACAGGCTTCTGCCCTTTCGATATCGTCCACAAAGACAAACGATTGTCTCTTGAGCGTAAGCATGATCGCAGCGTGGCAGAGGGTCTCCTGAGCCTGGCGACGGAGGGAGAAGATCAGGGAGAGAAGGGTAAGCGGAGCACTCAATCGGTTGAGAGCAAAAAAAGCCCCGAAGCGCTTCCCCGCCGTGGCAGGGCCCCGGTGGACAAGGCCAGGGGCTTCGGGGCTCGGTGACTGCTGGAATTCCGTAGGCGGAATCCATAGGCAGCCGATCCTGTGAGGAGGACACGCCTACGTTACAATCACCTCACATGTCCAGATGGCTAAGGGTAAGCGCACTGGATCACCTCCTTTCTTGTGTACGGATACCGTATCGAAGGTTCGGGGGTGACGCAAGGAAAAAATGAACGGAACGTCCAGTTTTTTGACCCCGTGCGGAACGGGTGGGAGAAGGGGCGCTGAATGAGACGCCTTGGCCTCACGCTTCAGCTTGGGGACGGCCTGTCGCGGCCGGAGTTGGTCGAGCTGGCGAGGCTGGCTGAAGAGCGCGGCTACGAGGCGATCTTCGTCCCCGAGTCGTGGGGCTACGACGCTGTCACGACACTGGCCGAGCTGGCCGTTCAGACGCGGCGGATCAAGCTCGGGACCGGGATCCTCCCGATCTGGAGCCGAACTCCTGCCTTGCTCGCGATGACGGCGGCGTCGCTCGACGAGCTGTCGAGTGGACGGTTCATCTTGGGGCTTGGGATCAGCGGTCCGATCGTGATTCAGGACTGGCATGGGGTCGCCTTCGAGCGGCCGATCCAGCGGACCCGCGAGGCAATCGCCGTTATCAGGCTGGCACTCGCAGGCGAGCGGGTCACTCACGACGGGGAGATCTTTCGAGTCCAGCGGTTCCGGTTAGGCTTTCACCCGCCGCGCCCCTCGATTCCGATCTATCTCGCTTCGATCGGTCCCAAGAACCTTCGATTGACCGGAGAGGTGGCCGACGGGTGGCTTCCGATCTACTGCTCTTCTGAGGGGCTGGCGTCTATGGCCGAAGAGGTTGCGGCAGGAGCGAAGGCTGTCGGCCGAGACCCGACGGCGATCGAGGTCGCTCCCTACATCCTGGCATGTCTATCCGATGATCCAGAGGTGGGACGGGGGTTGGCCAGACGCCATCTGGCTTACTACATCGGCGGCATGGGAACTTTCTATTTCAATCTTATGCAACGGTCGGGGTTTGGGCAGGAGGCCGAAGCGATCCAGGCGGCCTGGAAGCTGGGCGATCGCGCAGAGGCAGCCGGGCAGCTCAGCGATACCATGCTGGAGGCCCTTGCCCTTAGCGGTGACCGGGCCACCTGCGGCGCCCAACTTGATCGCTTTCGGTCAGCCGGCGCGACCCTCCCAATCCTGCTGCCTCCTCGTGGCGCCACCCTCGCCATCGTCCGACGGACGATCGAACTCCTGGCGCCGGGCGCTGAGCCAGCAGGGGGCGACGCCCGCTAATCGTCTCCTGTCGGCCTCGGGCAGATTGACCCCTTCCGGGCCGGGGCGGCCTCTCTCGCCTGTTCGATCGCGCGCACGAACTCGACTGGCAGGTTCTCCCCTTCGGGCTGGGCCGATGTCCACCACCGTGGCTCCTCCGAGTAGATCCAGACATACCTGTCGCTCAGGTCGAGGGCCGAGGCGACCGCCTCCCCGAAGAGGCGAGGGTCCACCCAGTGACGAGCCTTCTCTGGGTAGAGGCTGGGGTCAGCCCATGGGCATGGCTTGCCTTCCGTGCGGTAGGGCGCGCAGAGCTCCCCGGATTCGTTGTCCATCCAAATCCCGAATCCAAGTCGCAGGTCGCGATCGTATAGCTCGGGAACGGACGAGAGCCGCCGGCACTTCCCACGAAGGCGACGGTACGCCTCCTGGAACTGGTGGCAATACCGGAGGGCATAGGAGGGCTCGTGTCCCTCAACCACCACCAGCTCCTTTGGCTTGGCCACCAGGATGCCGTCGATGAAGGCGGGGAGCAATCCGTAGACTTTCTCTGCCTCCGGCTTGGAGGCGCCGCACGGGAAGCTGTAGGCGAAAGCGAACAGAAGGACCAGATCGGGTGCCGTTTCGGCCAGCACGAGCGCAACTTGCTGGCCCCGCTGGAAGGCCGCTGATCGGTACACCTCAAAGGACGCCTCACGAATTGTCCGTTGCCCATAATCGAACGCATTGAACCTGGGGCGATCTTCCGCCGGATCGCGGGCAGCGTAGGCTTCGGGGTCCACCATGAACCCCCGCAGGCCACTGTCTCGTGCGACCCTGGCGGCTAGCTTCAGGTTCGCCAGGAGGGTATCCCAGGTGTCATCATCCAGCAGATCGAGTGGCCGGTCGGTAGGATTGAGGTTGACCCGAAGGAGATTATGCTGAAAGCGGTGGAACGGCACAGCCCTGAGCTCCTCGACGGTAGGCCGGAGCTCGTCCCACTGATAACGGTAGTCGGCAAGGTGCCACGAAAAGTTCGCCAGGTGTGGCGGAACACCGGGGACCGTAAGGTGGAGCACGACGCCGTCGAACGGCTTGCGCTCCATTGCAGCGATGTGGGTTCTAAGGAAGGTCTGGTCTGGCTCGTCCCAGCCCCACTCGATCAGGGTGGAACAGCCGACCACCATGAGAGAAAAGATCAAAAGTGAAGCGGCGAGGGAGCGAGTCACCTCGATGCCGGCGGTCGGCGCCGGACGCGACGCTTCGCCTCGCGTTGGCGGAAGCATGTCTCACAGAGCGCGATCTCTGGGTTTCGAGTGCTGTGCCACGCCTCAGCGGTCGGAACCACGGCCCCGCAATCGAAGCAGGCGCAGGTTGGCGGCTCGGAGGGATTCTTGGCCGCGTCAAGAGGGCGTCGGAGAAATTTGCACGTCAAACGGGCGCCTCCACTTTTGCGATCCATTCTCTGTAGTTGCCCGAGTAGCCAACCCTTTCTTGTAGGGCTTTGACCTTGGCCTCGATGGCGGCGATCTGTGACAATTGAAGCTCGGGTTGGCCCGCAAGGTATTTCAGGACATGCTGGGCCACCAGTCGGCCATGTTTCATGGAGAGAAGGATATTCCCTTTCCCAGTCACCGCGTTCCCGAGCGCGAACACCCCCGAGAGCCCCTCAACCTCGCCGGTCTCCTCGTCCTTGATCCGGTACAACTCTCCCTTCATCTCGATTCCCTGGATCGGTTCGGGGATGCTTCCGACGGAGCTGATGACCAGGGGCGCCCGCACCTCTTTTTCGGTGCCAGGCTTGATCACCGCCTTGCCGTCCTTGACCTCGGTCTCGGCGAATTTCAGGCCGACAAGTCGGTCACCCTCTGCGATGAACCCAACTGGAACGTGTCGCTCGTGGAAGGTAAAGAGGTATTTGTCCAGGAAGTTCTGGAGCAGCTTTCGCCGGACCATTCCCACCTTCGCCATCTGCTCCGATGTTGGATTGTCGGGTGGCTCGGCGAGTGGCATATCCTCGACACGGCGGCGATAGTACAGGATGCAGCCTTTGACCCCCAAGTCAGCCATCGTAAGCCCCAGCGCGTCAAGGGGCCGCTTGATCCCCTTCTGCTCTAGTTCCAGCATTTCGCCTGGCAGTCCTCTGGCTTTTAGGGCACGCCCCACCGTCTCGAGTTGCAAAATCTTCACCACGTCGAGTGAGGCGAGCCCTCCGCCCACGACAATGGTGCCATCCGGCGCCTCATACTTCGGGCCGTTGTAGTCCGAGTCCTCATAGTGATTGAACCAGTAGACGAACGGGTTTTGATAGTAGAAGCCACGACCGACGTAGGCATCAATTCCCGGAACCGGAAGCGGCCGATCGCGCCAGGCGCCAACAGCGAGGCAGGCGGCATTCAATTTCCACCCCACGATCTCCTCTAGAGAGATGTCGCGGCTGAGCTTTGTCAAGGGGACGAAGCGCACATTGGGGTGATCCAATTTCGCGTTGATCTTGTCGTACTCCTGCCTCCGCTGTTTGACGTGCCAGCGGGGAAGGCCATCCTCGATCTTGCCATACGGCCTCGCGTTCTGCTCGATGGCGATCGTCAAGATCCCCTGCTGGGCGAACTGGGCCACCGCCTCCGACCCGGCGACCGCGCAACCCACAACCAGGACGACCTTTCGGCCAGACGCCGTATAATGTGAGCTCAAGGACACGTCCTCCTGGTTGAGGTTGAGAGCCACGATTGCAGCAATCTCTGGACGGGTCTTCGAGAGCCTCCCAAAATTATCGGTTTTCACCCGACCGGTCAAGCCTAGACTGGTAACCCATCGCGGGTCCGCATGGGCCGGGAAGCGAGAGGATGGAGCTATCTTCCCTTTGGGGGTGTGTCAGGCTTGATCTTCCGAAGCTTCGGGACCAGCTTGATGATTCCACGTCTGTCCCTGGCAGGTCCGGGCTGGCGAAGCTTTGGCATGGCACCCCGATCGCGCTTCCCCATGTTCCTCTCCCAGTGCCGTTCCAACTTGTTGCGGCTAATTGCCGACACGTGTCCCGCTAAAAACTATCGCTCTCCCTGGCGTCATCATTTTGGCGTAAGTAGTTGGAACGGCACTAGGATCAATCGTCGAACACTCAGACGCAAGGGCGAGGTCGAGCATCCGGTCCGTTACTCATCGTCACGCCTGACAACAAGGCCTCGCAAATTGACCGCACAGGGTAGGGTCTTGGCGCCAGCCCCTGCGGCCAGCGCGGTCAACCGCGCTCGCGCCTCGGGCTCGATGACGAGGGCAAGGCACCCGCCCCCGCCCGCACCGCAGACCCTTGCACCGAGCGCGCCTGCACGGCGAAGGGCGTTTATCAATTTGTCAATGGCGGGGTTGCTCATGGTCGGGAGGGAACGCCGCCGAATCTCCCAGTCCCGGTTCAGGAGGTCGGCGATGCCGGCCAGGTCTTGCCGAAGAAAGGCGTCCCGCATCGAGATGGCGTTCTCTTTCAACGCCTCGAAAAGCGCAAGAGTCTTTCGGTCCCCCTCGATGTGGCGTTTGAACAGGTCCCAGTTATTGGCTCCAGAGAAGCGCGGCTTTCCGAGGTAGAGGAGCATAAGGTGTCGTTCGAGCTGCTTGAGAAAGGGCTTTCGGGCGATCGAGGTTCGATGAATGCCGGTCAGCCCATATTCGATGGCGCTGGCGCCGCCATAGGTCGCGGCGTAATAGTCCTGATAGCCGGTAGGCACATGGATCGCCTGGGTCTCGATGCTCCTTGCCTGCTCGATCAGCATCGTTCGAGTCACGCGCCGCCCTGCGACGGCGGCCAGGACGGCGGCTGTGGCGACGGCCAGGGCCGACGACCCGCCGGTTCCTGCGCCGGCCGGAGCGTGACACTCGGTTCGAACATCCAGGCCGGCGTCCGGCGCGAGGGATCGGATCAGCCGGGCCACCAACTCCAGGAACGGCTCGCGCGACCAGGAGATCTTCTCACGCGAAGGCCAGAGCAGTTGCCGGTGTTGATCGGCAGCGAACAGCCGGATCGCTCGCCCCGCTCGCCGCCGGACACGAACCTCGGCGACCAGGTCGATCGCCACGTTGACCGTGATCGCTGGCTGATGAAAGAGATGCAGGGGAGGGATGTCGAGCGTCCCGCCTGCGAAGTCGATGCGCGTCGGAGCCGAGGCGACGATCACTCTGGACATGAGAGGGGGACCTCAGCGAGGCTGGTGCACCGGTGATGAGGCAGGCGGGAGGGAACGGAGAGATACCTGGCGGCTTCGCGGAAGCGATCGCGGGAGCCACCATTCGCCTCCAGGGTGGTGGACGGCTCCACGCGACAGATCAGATGGGTCCGCAGCCGGGGGCAACGCGCCTTCATGGCATCCAGGTCGGCCGGGTTGTTGTCGATGGCATGCAGCTCTCTGTAGCGCTGGCCGAGATCATCGAGCACCTCTGCCTTGCCCTCCTGTTTGGCTGTGTACACGATCTTCTGGAAATACGGGGCAAGCCCCGAGGCGCGGACCTTGTAGCTTTGCCAGGCAGGGTCGCCGAACGAGAGAAGGATGAGATCGAACCCCTGGCGACGCGCGGTGTTCAGAAACTCCAGGACATCAGGAAACAGATATGGGCGGAGGTCAGAGAAGGCGGTGTCGAGGGCGGCAAGCATCGTTCTTGTCGTTGCTGGTTCGGACATCGCGCCGAGCCGGTTCAGCTCCGCGAGGTGCTTCGCCAGGGAGTAGCCAGATGGCCAGGTCGCCTCGTAACTCTTTTCCCAGGCGTCATCGGGAACGCCGAAGCGGGCGAAGGCGGATTTTAGATCGACCCAGAAGAAGCGGTCGGTATCGAAGAGGGTGTGGTCGAAATCGAGGAGGATGGCCCGGCGCACGCCGTCGGTGCAGGCTTGCTCGTCCCCTTCAGGGGTGACTTCCGCCACTTCAGTCCGTAGCCGCTCGGCGGGACTGCGCATCAAGATGGCGCCTCGCGATTGTGAAGATCTGCTGAAACATCATGTCGGTCAACCTGCCGGTCTGCGTATTCTGCTGGCTCGGGTGATACGACCCGATGAGCACGAAACCACTCTGAAGGGACGCGACTTGTCCATGTTGGAAGCGAGGCCTCGGAATCGGAAGCTGAACTCCGCGCTTTTCTAGAGCTTGTAGACACGCGCGAAATGCGATCTGCCCCAGGGCCACGATCACCCGGACATGCCGGAGAAGCGCCAGCTCCTCCATGAGGAAGGGGCGGCAGCGAGAAAGCTCGATCGGGCTCGGCTTGTTGTCGGGTGGGGCACACCGGACCGCTGCGGTGATGTAGCAGTCGGTGAGACGGAGGCCATCGTCGCGGTTGGTCGAAGTGGGCTGATTGGCGAAGCCGGCCCTGTAGAGGGCTCTGTACAGGAATTCCCCGCTTCGGTCCCCCGTGAAGATGCGGCCGGTCCTGTTGCCGCCGTGGGCGGCGGGTGCCAAACCCACGACGAGCAGGCGCGCGGCCGGGTCACCGAACCCCGGAACCGGCCGCCCCCAGTAGTCCCAGTCACGGTAGCGGCGCACCTTCTCGCGGGCTGTCCGCTCGCGATGCCGGACCAAGCGCGGGCATCGTCGACACGTGATGATTCGTCGGCAGAGCGTGGCGACTTGACGCGCTGCGCTGGTTGGGTTCACCGGTGAGCAGCGGCTGTCTCGGCCCCGTATTGCGTCTTCATCGCCTTGACCTCTGCGTCAATCCCCTCGATCCCGTTCTTGATAGTGGTCCAGGCGGCCCTGGCGGAAGCGCGCATGGCCAGGTAGAGCGCCTCCATGATCTCCGCCTTGCTCGCGCCAGCTTGCTTCGCGGCCGCGAAGCGAGCCCCCACTCACGAGGTGCAGCCGGCCGCGGCCATCGCCGCCATGGCGACCAACTGGCGGGTCTTCTCGTCTAACGCTTCCTCGTAGTACACTCCTGCAAACTCTTTCAGTGCCATCGTCTCCTCCTGTCGGTTGCACAACGTGATCAAGCAGATCGTGATTCTACTACGCCGGTCTGAGGCGGGCAAGCGATTCCACCTGTCAGATGATGTTTGCTCAACCTACTTTACTTATGACATAATGCCTGACAAATCCATGGCTCTTCGGGGAGCTGAGGGAGGACATGCCGAAACGAACTGCCAGCACTACCCGTCGATTCGTTGTGCACGAGCATAAGGCCACGCGACTGCACTACGACTTTCGGCTCGAAATGGGAGGCGTCCTCAAATCATGGGCGGTTCCCAAGGGGCCGTCCATGAATCCAGCCGACAAGCGGCTCGCGGTGATGGTTGCGGATCACTCGGTCGAATATATCGACTTCGAGGGGATTATCCCGGAAGGAAGCTATGGTGCCGGGCCGGTGGTGGTCTGGGACCATGGGTCGTATGAGCAGACCGAGCCGGGTGCGCGGGACTCCCAGCTCCAAGCAGGGAAACTCACTTTCATTCTGAAAGGAAAGAAGCTCAAAGGGGCGTTCGCGCTCGCCCGCTTCGGCAGGGGAGAGACCGGGAGGGAATGGCTTCTCATGAAAAAGAAGGACGAATACGCCGATCCGTCATGGACTCTCGAAAGCGATCTGACGCCACAGCGACTCAAGCGACTCGTGGTCAAAACACCACCCTGTGACACATCGTAGTTATTATAGTGCGGGAAACCAGCCAAGCGGAGAAGAAGAGACATGGCAACGCGGATCGAAAAGGACTCACTGGGGCAGAAGGATGTGCCGGCCGAGGCGTATTATGGCCTCCAGTCAGTGCGGGCGATGGAGAACTTCCCCATCAGCGGGCTCAGGATGCATCCAAAGATGGTGGAGGCGATTGTCATGGTCAAGAAGGCGGCGGCTCTGGCCAACGCCGACCTGGGGTTGCTGAAGCCGGAGGTCAGCAAGGCGATCGCCGCCGCGGCCGACGAGATCCTGGCGGGCAAGTTGCGCGATCAGTTTGTTGTGGACGTCTATCAGATGGGCGCAGGCACCTCTTTCAATATGAACGCGAACGAGGTGCTTGCCAACCGGGCCATCGAAATCCTTGGCGGGAAGATAGGCGACTACGCACTCGTCCACCCCAACGACCATGTGAACATGGCTCAGTCCACCAACGATGTCATCCCGACCGCCATGCGGGTGACTGCGCGACTGCTGCTGCGGGAGCTGCTTCTCGTCCTGAAGGATCTGAAGAACGCGCTCAGCAAGAAGGCGAAGGAGTTTGACGGTGTCCTGAAATCGGCTCGAACGCATCTGCAGGATGCGGTCCCGATCCGGCTGGGGCAGGAATTCGCCGCCTATGCCGCGACGGTCGGGAAATGTCACGAGCGGATCGCCGCCGCCGGCCGGTCGCTTGAAGAGCTTGGGATCGGGGGCAGCGCCGCCGGTACCGGCCTCAATAACCACCCGCAGTATCGCTTCAAGCTCGTCGAGCACCTTCGTGTCTGGACCAAGATCGACTGGCGCAACGCGCCCGA
>JACQEV010000049.1 GCA_016200385.1 Candidatus Methylomirabilota bacterium | reverse complement strand
GTCGCCGGGCCGCTGGGGAACCGCTGCACTGCTGCTCCTGGTCCTCATCCCGATCGGTTTCAACGCGCTCGTCCTCCTGCCCGAGCTGTCCCTCCCGGTCACCAGCTTGAATGACGACGCGGTCCATTACTTGCTCGTCCAGCGAGCCAGCGAGGCGCTGGCGGGCGGCGAGAACCCGTTCGATCACTGGGTGCCGGAGCTGGAACTCGGCTTCCCGCAATTCTTCTACTACCAGCACCTGCCGCACCTCGCGGTGGTGCTCCTGCATCGCTTGCTCCTGAAACGGGTGAGCCTATTTACGCTATTTAACTTGGTCAGGTATCTTCTTCTGCTCGGCCTCCCGCTGACAGTCTTCTGGTCGATGCGGCGTCTCGGATTCTCCGTCGTGGCTGCGGCCGTGGCGGCTGCGGGGGCCACACTCATCTCGTCAAACCATCGCTACGGCTTCGAGTACGACAGCTACATCTGGCGGGGCTTTGGAATGTACACCCAGCTCTTGGCAATGCACCTCTCCTTCATCGCTGTGGCCTGCCTGTATCGCCTGTTGGAGACAGGCGAAGGGCACGTGGCATCCGCCGCCGCTCTGTCATTGCTCGTGCTATCGCACCTGATGTACAGCTACATCATGGTGGTGATTGCCCTCGTGCTGTTTTTCGTTGGCCTGAAGCGAAGAGATATTCGCGCACGGATCGCCCGACTTGCTGTGACCTCAGCCCTAGCCTCAATCATCACTTCTTATTTCTGGCTTCCCTTCCTGCTGTATAAGAGATACCTGGGGGCGAGTCCATATCTCCAACGTTGGAAGTACGATTCGTTTGGGGCCGGCGACATCCTGACCTGGCTGGTCAACGGCGATCTGTTGGACTACGGGCGGCTTCCGGTGCTGACCGCGCTGCTGGCGCTCGGGATCGCATCCGCCCTCGTCGCTCGGACGCGTCCCCCTCGATTAGCCCTGGCCATCTTCCTCATCTGCTTGACGCTCTTCTTTGGCCGTCATACGTGGGGGGGGCTAGCGGACCTCTTGCCGATGCACGAGGAGGTCCATTTCCTTCGATTCATCGGAGGGGTGCATCTGGCGGCGATTCTTCTGATCGGCCTCGGTGGCGAGTGGGTCTGGCGACAGTTGGCGCCCCTCCCGGAGCGCTGGCGTGCCGTGAGCGCCGCGCTGCTTCTCCTGGCCCTCCTGGTTCCGGCGGTGCGCGAGCGGGACAGATATTATGCGCTCAATACACAGTGGATGGAACGAACACAGAAGGCCCTCGCCGCCGACGAGGATGCCCGCGTGATTCTCTCAGCTCTCAAGGAACTGCCGCCGGGCCGCACGTATGCCGGGCTGCGGGCCAACTGGGGAAAGAGGATGATGTTCGGCGACCTCCACTTCTGGGACCTCCTGACCTTCCACCGGATCGCGTCCGTCTCCCCCCCGTACCAGAGCTTTTCCCTTAACGCCGACCTGATCTGGCACTTTGACGATCAGAACCCCGCGCACTACAGCCTGTTCAATGTTCGATATGTCGTGGCGCCGAGCAGACTGGCGATGCCCGCGTTCTTGCACGCCGCCAAAGAGACGCCGCGGTATATCCTCTACCGGGCCGAGACCAGTGGCTACGCCTCGTTCGCCGCCGCCAGCGGGATAGAACGCATCGACTCCCAGACCAGCCTCTTCCTACGGAACCGAAGCTGGCTGTTGAGCCCCGACCCGGCAGCGGGGAGATTCATTCGATATGACTATCCTGTGGGAAAGGGTGAGCCAGCGGGCGCCCAGAACTCGGGATGCGTTGGCGGCGGCAGGATCAGCGAAGAGCGGGTGCTGCCGGGCGTAATCGAAGTGGGGGTGGAGTGTAAAGAGGCGGCGACCCTCGTCCTGAAGGTGACGTACCATCCGAACTGGCGGGTCGCCATTGATGGCCGGGACGTGCGCCCTTTCATGCTCTCGCCCAGCTTCATCGGCCTCGATGTGCCGCCCGGCGCCCATCACGTCCTGGCCGAATACCGATCGCCCACCTACAAGACTGCGCTGCTCCTCTTCGGTGTCTTCTCTCTGGTGTGCGCGATCTGCTTCCGACGCCGATTTACCCAGCTAGATGCCATCCTCTCCCCGACGCGCCCGCCGCGCACCGCCCCCCTCCAGGCCAGGAAGAGGAAATGAGGGGAGAACGCCCTCCTACTGCTTGAGACGGGGATTCAGGGCGGCAGCCTTCGCCAACGCCTCTAGCGCCAGGGACCGCTCCCCCTGCGCCATGCATACCCTCGCAAGCGCGATGTATGCGTCGGCATGCCTGGGACTGAGGGCGAGCGCCGTACAATGTACGCCACCTCAAACCGCGGCTTGAAATCGGCAGTCCGAAGGTTGTCGCCGCGATCTGACACCAAGAGCAGACGCCGTTGTCCATGGTTGAGGATTTGAAGTGGAGGTCAGGCAACGGCTCTCTGAAAGACCTTGACAGGCACCTCAACCGTCCGATCGATCCGGGCCGACTTCACAAGTCGGTCAAGCTCTTCAGAAACAGCAGCCGTGAAAAACTTTTCGCCGCATTGCTGGCAGACTCCGGTCGGAACCCTCTCTATGATGAAGAGCCTGCCCCCCCAGCGAAAGTCGAGATCGACCTCTCGTTCCAGCACCTCGCCCCCACAGAAGTAACAGTCCCCATACTGGCTCTTCATCCCCTGACTCCTCCCCGCCGCCTCGTCCTTGGGTCGCTCCGCTTCGGCTCCCTCAGAACATATACTGTTACTGTGACGATGACCAAACGATCGCTCTTTGATCGGCCGCACACGACAGGGGGCTGTCGGCCTCTCGGTCGGC
>JACQEV010000037.1 GCA_016200385.1 Candidatus Methylomirabilota bacterium | reverse complement strand
GTCACGCATAAGACCTTCAAGTTTTCCTGAGTCAGTATCACTGAACATAGGAGTGAATAATGCATCTTTAGATAGGGATGGTTTGATGGCTAACGCAAGGACATATCGTTTCAATCCCTCAATTGGATGTTCCTGAGTGGCCCGTTGAGTCACCCGAAAGTATTTTTTCTTCCCGTCGATGGAGACCGTTCGCGCCATGAAGCGCTGGCGGAATTCCTTCCTGAAGCCTTCAGTGACATTCGCGCTGACTTCTGCTGATGGAGTTCCTGCTGGCGTCGCTGCCCCCTGAAAGGCCAATTTCCCCCCTGCAGCGATTGATTTCGATATCTCCCCGATGATGAGCTCTTGCGCCTCTCTTTCCACATCTTGGATATCTGTGAACGAAAAGTATTTAGCCGAGTCGTCGTCAAGAGCAATATAGGTTGTGACGTAATCTAACCTGTCGGTATCCGTTCCACTGTTCAGGGTTGTTGCAATGTCGAACTCGACCTTCTGTTTTAGATCAAAAGCAGGGATCTGTCGTCCTTTCTCATCCTTCGCTCGTTCCCGAAGCGTCTGGAGGAGACCCAAGAGATTCTTTCGGTCACCCTGAAGCTGGCCGAAACTCTGCACTACAGCTTGCTGGGCTCTCTCGCTGAGTTGGAGCATGAAAGGTGATGCCTTCTGGGGAGACTCATCCGCTGGTCTGGCGATCACAGAAACATCCACGAGTCCGTCATTCGGGGAGGGGTTAACACCGTCTTGAAAGAGATCAGGATGGTCATAGTAAGGGATTCCGAAGCCTTCGCTCCGAAGCACGAAGTTCTCAATCGGTGGTTTGTCATGCTTAACGTAGACATGGCTCTTATACCGCTGAGTATGATAGTCTGGGTTGACCATTCCCCGAAGGAATGTGCATCCGCTCACACAAATTGTTAGCCACATAAACAAGAAAGCTTTCCGTCTGATCATCATCTTGATTTTCACCCTCTTGGGATGACTGGTCAACGAATTAACATTCGACGATCGTGCGCCCATCTGGGCACCTTGCTACTTCTTTAATAGTATAGACCCAGCGCTCTTCAACTATTGGACCGCAGATGGCTTTTGCATTTAACTCGGGCTGACAGTTGGCAACACGGTGGATGGGCCTTCCCTGCGCGTCAGTGCTTGACTCCAAATAGAGACAATAATCTTTCGACACTGCCAACACCTCCATGTGATTGCGAAATTGATGTTATCGACCTCGATCTGTGCGCCCGCGCGGTGTCAATCGACGCCAATTCTTGCCTCGTGATCTCCACCCGGGCCTCAGATAACTTTTTCCTGGCGAAGCGAAAAAGACAAAACGCCTTCCCTGGCCAGGCTCTGCCCGAGAAGGCGTTTTGGTACATAGCGCGTCAACCAAACTGTGGGGATGGCGAAGATCCTATTGCTACCCCGGGACCATCGTGATCATCCTTAGGGCACGCACTATATTACCCCCGCCTCAACGAAGTCAAGCTTTTTCCAGAGGACCTGTGACCACGGTAGTGAAGGCCCTAAGTACGAACCCATCAGAATTTTCCACTGATTGGAGGGCTTGGTCGCGTGGGCGCCGGGATTGCGGAGTGAAAGTGGGCCGCTCCGATAGGGCCCCGCCAGGCGCAAAAAGGCCCTAGTGCCCCAAGGGAAGCCACAGGCGGGCCGAGCTAAAGATGGTCGCTGGTCCGCGCTAAGGCTTCCAAACAGGAAGTTCGACATGACGGGCCAGCAGGTCAAAGTGCGTGTCACGGTGAAATAGGCGGCACGAGTAAGCCAGGGCCACGGACGCAATTAAATGATCTATCGCTGGAATGGACAGACCATTGGAGGGTGTGAGCAATCCGATAGGCCGACCTCCAAACGGATTGCGTAATCGGGAACTGCTTCAGCGCCTCCAAGTCCTCGCGGAGTTCCTGAAGCTCGGGTGCCGTGTGCCCGCGCTCCTTCAGTCATCGGCACGGAGCCTGGCGAGCCTTCTTGGTGTGAGCTGAAGGGACAACGGCCCAGTTTTCCCAGCAAACGCTCGATCCGCTGCTGGCGGATGAGCGCCTCCAGAGAACGGTGGATGAGTTTCTTCTTCGTCTTTGCCTTGGTAAGCGCCAGCGCTTGGTTAAGTAGCTCGTCATCAATTTCTATCGTAATCCTCATGCCGAGTCCTAATTCAGCAAAAATCACTGTGGTTGGTAGCGATCTCACCTTCCGCAACAGCGTCGTCGCTCCCACCCTCAAGATCCGCCGCATGATTGTCGCCGGCCACTAATCCCTGCCCAGCAACAGGGGAGAGAAGCCAGAAAACATCTCGCTGCAAGATCGCCTATCGCAATACCGGCCAGCCACGAGCGATCATGCAATTGCGGTAGATGGTTTCGTAGTCTTGCGAGGCCGCCCCCGCGCCGCTAGCAGCTCCCCCCGTGGCCCCCACGACGGCCCCGACGGCGGCCCCTGTACCCGGCCGGCCACCGATCCAGCCAAGCAAGGACCCAAAAATCGCGCCGAAGAAGCCGCCCCTCACCGCCCCGGTACCCACCCGCTCCGATCGACTCTGCTCGCTCGCCAGAGCTCCACACTCCGCGAGGTCGCGCTCATACCTGGCCGGGTCACGAATCATCGCCGGGTCGATCACGGGACTGTAGGGGCGTGCGCAAGAGGAGATAAAAGTCGCCAGGATTAGAACGGCACACACCACACTCTTCGTCATGATGCTCCCGCCCTTGCCCATCCACCACGTGCGGACAGCAAAAAAACCAAGGCACTGCATCCCGATCCTTGCCGGAAATCCAGGTTCCATCTTGTTTGCATCTGCGACGTATCTTCCTCCCGCCTGCCGCTGGGCTGCTTTTAACCTGCCTCCACGGTGCGTCCCTTCTATCACAGGCCCTCGGAGGCGTCAAGCCACTCAGCCGACGCGACTGAAGCAATCCCAAGAAGGGTGATATCGCTTCGCGCCTTCGCGTCGCTCGCAAGGACAGCGCAAAGCCACTTGCGGCGTAGGCTAAAAGAAGTTGATTATTTCATGGTGGAAGGAGGGCCTATCCGAAGGAATACGGCATGACGCTTCCCCGTCCGGAGGTTTTTCAGGGGGATATGCAGGGCCGATTTTGGCAGTGTGGGAAGCATGGGTCCTAATTCAAAGTAAAGGACCCCATGGGTTTCCTGATTCGGCATCAGGACCTTCTTCGCAGGCAACTCCTTGCTGCTCCAGTCGCTCCGCATCTTCTTGTTAGCCACTTTGGCGGGCAGAGAAAAGAAGGGTCCAAAGCCCGACAATGCGCGCACTAACTTGCCGTATCCGAACTTTTCTGCCATTACATGCGCGGAGACAGGTTTGTGCAGATTACCTCGGCCATCCACGAGTTCTATCTGATCCTTTACGAGGAGGATTTTGTCGCCTGACCGGTTTTCCATCACCAGCAGGATTGGGGCATATCCTTGCTCGGTCAGGTCGACACTGAACGCCGCCTCGGCCTTTTCCTTAGTAGCTAACGACTCTGCTGCAACGGTGACTTCACGGCTAATCTCCCGCAGTGGGTAGGATTCGATGGGCTGTGGAATCAACGGCCTGATCTCATAGGAGGCACAGGCAACGAGTCCGATCGCGAGTGGAACAATCAGGAATCCAGCGGCCTTTGGTTTCATGTCACTACTCTCCCAACATGCGGGCGCATTGAACAATCTGAACGTCAGCCAAACGAATAACCCACCCCGACTGGAGAGGCGGCTTCTCATTAATAATGCCAACTGGAAGGCGGAAACACAAAATCATTCTTGCAGATCAGAAAACAGCTCGCACTGGCGCATTCCGTTTGTTCCAGGTCGTTGCCTATGGTAAGGTCGCCTGAAGCGCCTGCGAAAAGACGCGAACCTGGTTGAATGGTCTTGTGCGGAGGGAGATAACGGATGTCCGAAGAAATCCTTCGGGAGATGGTGTCCGCGATTGGCCGCCTGCGGCGTGAGCCGATGGATGCCGACCGCGTCGAGGAGTGGGCGGCGCGGCTTAAAGAGCACTTGGCGGAGCTGGAGTGTCTATCGGCGCAAGCCATCCCTGACACTGTCGGCCCCGCTTTTGAGGCCACTCCAACTGCGGTTGTTGGCCATGCCGAAAGTCCCGCCGCTGTAGCCGAGCAATCCCCGAACGTGGCGGCACAGGTCGAAGACACACCGGACGCGGCGGCGCAGAGAGGCGAGGTTTCGCCTCCTCGATTCGCTTCGATGAAGCAGGATTCGCCGATGACCCTCACGACGGCACTTCATCTCCTGCGAACACGACGGCTTTCGCCCGTCAAGCTGGTCGAGCAGCACCTCGCGCGAATCCGCGAGGCAGAAGAGTTGAACGCGTTCATCGCGGTCTTCGAGGAGCAGGCCCGCCAGGAAGCCCGGGCTGCTGACAAGGCGCTGGCAGCGGACTCCGCCGGCCTGCTTGCCGGTATCCCCCTAGCCGTCAAAGACCTCATGCAGATTCGGGGCTATGCCATGACAGGTGGTAGCCGAGTCCTCGACGCATTCCCCAGCTCGACTGACGCGGACGTGGTGGCGCGCCTTCGGGCCGCTGGAGCCGTTATCCTAGGGGCCGCGAATCTGCATGAGTTAGCCTACGGCGTCACCTCGGAAAACCCCCACTTCGGCGCGGTGAACAATCCCCGACGTCGCGGGCATATGGCGGGTGGGTCGAGCGGTGGTTCGGCGGCGGCTGTGGCCGCCAATCTTGCGCTCGGCGCGATCGGCACCGATACCGGGGGATCCATTCGCATTCCCGCGGCCGCCTGCGGCGTGGTGGGCCTGAAGCCGACGTCCGGGCGAGTCACTCGACAGGGCGTGCTGCCGCTGTCTTGGAGTCTTGATCACGTGGGGCCGCTGGCGGCCACATGCGCCGACGCAGCCATATTGCTTGCGGTCATGGCCGACGATCCTCACCAGGAGGAACGCGCCTTCGCGGACATCCTCGCCGCTCGACGCTCCTCCGCGACGGACGAACAGGCCCTCAGCCCGGGGCTGGCGGCAGCCGCCTGGCTGGCATGGGTCATGGAGAGCGACGTTGATCAGACGGCCAACCAGGTTACTGGCCAGGAGCGGAGTTCATCCCGGGGGAGCATTCCCATGGCCCGGGTCTGTGACACGCTAGGTGGACTTCGGGTCGGTCAGTTCCCCGACGGGTGGCTTCATCCGCTTCATGATGAAGTGGCCGGCGCCTACCGAACTGCGGTGAAGCGGCTGCAGGAGGCTGGCGCTCTCATTTCAGTGGTCGAGCCGCCACCCATGGCGCTCATCCGAGCGGCCCAGTTTGTGGTGCTTCACGCAGAGGCGGC
>JACQEV010000048.1 GCA_016200385.1 Candidatus Methylomirabilota bacterium | reverse complement strand
CATGATTACCCGTCTCGTCCCCCTTTTCCCCTTTAACCTGCAAAACTACGTCTATGGCCTGACCCGGATCGGATTCTGGAGCTATCTTCTCACCTCGTGGCCCTGTATACTCCCCGGGACAGCGGCCTACACATTCGCCGGTGGGGCCCTCTCAGAAGGGGGCGGGGACATCCAGCGGACCCTGAGTTACCTGGGAATTGCCGGCATCCTGCTTGTCCTAGTCTCTTTGGTGCCGCAGTGGTTGAAGCTCCGGAGTCGGATCGCGGACGAACTCTTATAGATGACGCGAATGATGCTTTCCATCATTATCCCCGTTCTGAATGAGGCGAAGAATTTGGAGCGTCTCCTTCCCCACGTCCGGGCGATCTGCCCAGGGGCCGAGGTCATCGTTGTGGACGGGGGAAGCGAGGATGAGACCATGGCCGTCGTGTCTCGATTCCCCTGGGTCAAATGGGTCTCAAGCGCGCGCGGCAGGGCCACACAGATGAATGCGGGCGCAAAAGTGGCCAAGGGGGGAGTCTTCCTCTTCCTTCACGCCGACACCCTCCTTCCTGATGGAGCCCAGTCGGCGATTCTCGAGGCCTTCGCCGATCGCGCTGTTGTGGGGGGACGCTTTGACGTCGAGTTCGACAACCCCCGCCTGACCTTTAAGGCGATCGCAGCGTTGATGAACCTTCGCTCTCGTCTGAGCGAGATCTGTACCGGCGACCAGGCCATCTTTGTCAAACGGGAGGTCTTCGAGTCTCTGGGAGGCTATCCCGAGATCCCGCTGATGGAGGATGTGGAGCTCACGCGCCGATTGAAACGGAGAGGTCGTCTGTCGTGCCTCTCCCTTCAGGTGATAACTTCCGCAAGGAAGTGGGAGCAGGAGGGGGTGCTTCGGACGATCCTCCTCATGTGGACTATCCGGCTGCTCCACTTCGTCGGTGTCGGGCCTGAGCGGCTCCACCAGTGGTACTATTGTTCCCTGCTTTCACCCGGTCAAGGGGAAAGCCCTCGGAGCCAAAGTGGCCCTTATCGAGCGTGAGCGACTCGGAGGAGAGTGCCTGTACACGGGCTGTGTGCCCTCCAAGGCCCTGATTCGCTCCGCAAAGGTCCTGCACCTGATGCGCCGGGCTGCCGACTTCGGGCTGAACCCGCCTGAGGTCTCCTTTGATTTTGCCAAGGTCATGGACCGGATGCGACGAGTCCAGCAGCAGGTGGGAAAGCACGATTCCCCGGAGCGGTTCAAAGAGATGGGGGTCGCCCTCTTCTTCGAGCAGGCGAGCTTCCTCTCCCCGACAGAGCTCAAAGTGGGGGAGCAGCGGGTTGAAGCGAAGAAGGTCGTCGTCGCTACCGGCTCCAGGACCGCAATTCCCCCGATCGAGGGCTTGGAGGAGACAGGTTTCCTTGACCACGTCAGCGCTTTAGCGCTCTCTCGCCTCCCGCAGTCGGTGGTCATCCTTGGGGGAGGGCCCATCGGGATCGAGTTCGCCCAGCTCTTCGCCCGCTTCGGCGTCCGAGTCACGGTCTTAGAGGTCGTCGGGCAGATCCTTCCCAGAGAGGACAAAGAAATCGCCCAGACCCTGGAGGGGATCCTTCGGGCCGAGGGGATTAATATCTACACCTGCACCAAGGCCTTTCGGGTGGAGAAGGCCGGCGCCGAAAAGCTGATCCACGGGGAGTGTGACGGCACGCCATTGAGCTTCAGGGCTGAGGAGCTTTTCCTTGCCACTGGCAGGCGACCGAACGTTGAAGGGTTGAACCTCGAGGCAGCAGGGGTGATGTACGACAGCAAGGGGATTGCCGTGGACGAAACCTTGCGAACCAGCGCCAGGAACATCTGGGCCAGTGGCGACATTATCGGGCACCTTCTCTTCACCCATGTGGCCGAGTATCAGGCCCGTTTGGTGGTCCGTAATGCCCTGTTCCCGTTCAAGAGCAAGGCGGAGTATCAGGTCGTCCCCTGGTGCACCTTCACTGATCCCGAGGTAGCCAGGGTTGGGTTGACCGAGGCCGAGGCCAGGGAAGAGTTCGAGAAAGTGAAGGTCTATCGGTACAGCTTCGGGGACCTGGACCGGGCCCTCTGCGATGGGGAGTCGGTGGGCCTGGTGAAGCTTGTGTGCACGCCGAAGGGGAAGATCGTCGGAGCCCATATCTTGGGCCCGCAGGCCGGCGACCTCATTCAAGAGGTGGTCCTTGCGATGCAGAAGGGGCTTCCGATCGGCGCGCTCTCTAAGGCCATCCATTCCTACCCCACCCTTGCTGAAGCCGTCCGCCGGACAGCCGATCAGTACTACCGGGAGAAGCTTTTCGGAGGGCCGCTCAAGGGGATCCTCCGGCTCCTCATGCGCCTTGCCTAAGAAAGAATCGTAGACAGTAAGCAATGGACGAGAGGCTGACGAGAAGCTGGAGAGTCCACTTCATCTGGGTGCTGCGCAGGCTGCTATTCATCCCATACCTTCTGGCCATGTCTCTTGCGCTCGTTGGATGCTCGGCAAGCCGGGAGATTCCCATGGTGACCACGGTCCTGGTGGGTCAGTGGCCAGAGGATGTCGTCTTCGATCCCGGATCGGGTCAAATTTTCGTCGCCGATGAGGGGAGCGCGACGATCACCGTCCTTGGAGCGAATGGTGAGAGGATCCGCACAATCCGGCTGACGACGCGGGCCCGACATCTGGCGGTGGACCCGGGATTAGGTCTCCTCTATGCGCCGAATGAAGGAAGCGCTTTCATCGTCGCCTTCGGGACCCGGAACCTCGAGGAGCGCTTCCGGGTTCCCGTAGGGCGGCAGCCTCATGGGATCGCGGTCGATACCTCCTCCCACCGCGTGTTTGTCGGCAACGAGGGGGAGGGGTCCCTTACGGCCTTTGAGGGCCACACGGGCCAGGTCCTCTTTACGTTCCCGGTAGGACAGGGGCCAGGCGGGGTCGCGGTGGATCCGGTCACGGGCCGAGTCTTCGTAGTGAGCGTGAAGGAGGATCGGGTGATCGTGGTGGATGGGATGAGGGGCCTCAGCCTGGCCCAGCTCCCTGTTGGTCGCGGCCCGACGCATCTGCGGGTCAATGCGGAAACAGGGATGGTGTACGTGCTCAATACGGAGGCCGGCAGCCTGACCATCCTAGACGGCCGACACTTGCGCAGCGTCGCTACTATCGCCACTGGGAACTGCCCGATCGGCATTGCGCTCGATGAGGCAGCAGGCCGGGCGTATGTTGTGAACAACCGGGGGAACACGCTCTCGATTGTGGATGAGGCCACCCAGAAGGTGACAAAGACGAAGCAGCTCCCTCGGAACGTTTCCAGCGCTGCGCTGAATTCAAGGGCTGGGCTCCTCTAT
>JACQEV010000046.1 GCA_016200385.1 Candidatus Methylomirabilota bacterium | reverse complement strand
CTGAACCTTCGTGACTGCCTTCACTGGGGCCATCTCTTCGACAATCCAAAGCCGCTGATTGTCCCCACCTCCAACTTGCGGCGGTGTAACCAGCAGACCCTGGCGGAGTTGCGCGAGAGCTACTTCAGCCTCAGTCAGGTCTCCCGCCCCTCACTTCAGAAGCTCTGGGCACGGGATCGAGGCCTCTCGCAGAGCGAACGGTTTGAAGACCGACTGACCATCGTGAGCAGGATGGTTGAGCTCTGGGAGGATGGGCAGTATATCGGCTGGCCAAGCTAGTGCCGTTCCAACTTTTTTGACCTGACGGCAAAATGACGCACAGCCATCAGAATCGACCGTCCCACAGCTTTGTCATTTATCCCAACACGTTGGAACGGCACTAGACGCCCACCCTCCTCCCCGCAGTTTTCACCTCTTTGATCTCCGACGATACACCTTCGATCATAGGCGCAAAACGCTCCAGAGAGACAGGTCGCATGGGCGAGTGACCCTCAGGCTCTTCCTCGCTCGAGTGAATTCGTCGAAGGCTCGCTGCAAGCTGAGGGCGTGTCTAGGCACGGCACGTATTTGCCGCTATTGCGGGAGCGTGGAATCGCATGAATGAGCTGGGCCGAGGTGCAAACTGTGGAGGCAGAGGCCGGGCAAAACGGTGCGACCCAGCCAGGGTGCGGGTCCGACGCCCTGCGGGAAGCAGAACAGAGACGCCTCTATTCTGGTGACGAAGGCGCGCAGATTCGGCGTCGACATATTCAGGATGCAGGGAGCAGCGCTACGCTATTCCTCGGACCGAGCCGATCTTGTCGAGGGATTCTATTCAATCATCCTCATGTCGACAGGGGATCGCCTTGTTGGGTTGGCTCGAAACTCCTACAGGTCCTGGGGCTTCAGCGTCTTCCGTTTGTTGGCATGGGCGCGTGCTTCAGCCGCACCCACCATCTCTCGCACCTTTTTATCCAGTGCGGCGTAGAAGTCGCTTGATACGTTGCACTTCTTTGCGGCGGCCTTGGTTCGGGACTTGGAGATGATCAACTCTGCAGGTTTTGCCTGCTTCGCCATGCTGTCTCCTCCTATCTTCGTGCCGTCCATGTGTGATGAGATGCGTACGCGTCAGAGGTTATACACTATCGAGCCCGAAACTGCAAAGAGATTCTCAACCGCCCGATTCAGGTGGTCCGGCCTCCATCCGCCGTGGCTCGGTTCCCTTCAGGAAAAACTCCTGGATAGCAGTTGTGTCGTCAAGGGTAGTGGGGAGCCCCGACTTGTAGTTCACCAGGACTGTCACCACGTTCTCCGGCACAGGGAAATCTTCGAGTGGGACATCCTTGAGGACTCGTTGCATGAAGCGTGTCCAGATGGGAACCGCAAGGGTAGCACTAGATTCGTGCGGCCCAAGCGATCGCTTTGTGTCGTAGCCAACCCAGACCCCGGCCACAAGGCTGGGATTGTAGCCGATGAACCACGCATCGGTGGCCTCCTGAGTAGTGCCGGTCTTGGCGGCGATCGGCCTGCCGAGGACCCGTGCTCGTGATCCGGTCCCCCGTTCGACGACGCCCTTCAAGACGTTCGTCAGGATGAAGGCGGTCTCCTCTCGCATAACCCGGTGGCTCTCCGGGGCGTGCTCTTCCAGGACCGCCCCCTTGTTGTCGATCACGTGTCTGATTGCATACGGCGTGAACCTGATGCCATAGCGGGCGAGGACACCAAAGGCCGAGACCATTTCTGCTAATGTGACCTCCGAAACGCCCAGGGCGAGCGCGTATTCCCTCCGAAGGTTGCTCTCAATCCCCATCTCGTGTGCCAGGTCAATGACCGGATCGACGCCGATCCGCTCAATGAGTTTCACCGCGATGACATTGATCGAGTGTTCCAGTCCGTATCGTAATGTGGTCGGGCCGCGGAATTTCCGGTCATAGTTTGCTGGGCTCCACTCGATTCGTTTGCCGTCCACGATGATGGAAAAGCGCACTGGCGAGTCTTCAATGATCGTCGAAGGGGTAAAGCCGCGATCGAATGCAGCGGCGTACACGAACGGTTTAAAGGCCGAGCCGGGCTGCCGCCTGGCCTGGAGGGCACGGTTGAATTTGGATCGCTCGAAGTCATATCCGCCCACCATGGCCTTGATTCCGCCATCCCGCGGGTCGAGAGCGAGAAAGGCGCCCTCGATCACAGGGTCCTGTTCCAGCGAAAGCTCAAGAGCCTTTCTCCGCTTATCCACGCTCAGGACGTGAACCTTCACGTCCATGCCGACCCGGAACCGTTGGTCCGGTTGAGAGGCATCCAGCCAGGGTGTCTTGTCAAAGACGACTTCACCTCGAAACTCCCCGACTTGGACCGCGATCGCATTCGGCAGGATCTTCGTCACCGTTCCGCTGAGGATCTCTCCGGCCTTCGGGATCAGGTAAGCCGGCGAGACCTTCCCGGGGACACTCGCTGTCGAGGCTCTATGACTGAGCGGGCGAAAGCCCCTGGCCTTGTCGATTTCCCTAAGCCCTTGGATCAGGGCCGCATCGGCGCTCCGCTGCATGGCGACGTTCAGTGTGGTATAGACCTTCAGGCCGCCATGATACACGCCGTACGTGCCATAGTGCTCTTCGAGATTCTGGCGCATGTGTTCGACGAAGTAGGGAGCGAGGTTCCGTGTTCTCGCGAATAGAGACTCATCGAAAGAGACGCTTGAAGCCTGAGCGGCCTGCTCGCTCGTGATGAATCCATGTTCGAGCATCCGGGTCAGCACATGATCGCGGCGCCGCATGGCGCGCTCCCTGTCGGTGATCGGAGAGTAGTAGTTGGGCGCCCGAGGCAGCCCGACAAGGGTCGCGGCTTCGGAGAGATTCACCTGATCCACAGACTTCTTGAAGTACGTCTGAGCGGCCGATTCAACCCCGTAGGCGCCGTGTCCGAAGTAGACCTGATTGAGATAGAGTTCGAGTATCTTATCCTTGGGGTAGTGCCGTTCGATTTCGATCGCCAGGAGGGCCTCCTTCACTTTTCTGGAGAGGCTTTTCTCGGGGGTCAGGAACAGCAGCTTCGCCAACTGCTGTGTAATGGAGCTGCCCCCCTCGACGGGGCGCAGGGCCCTGATATTCGCGAGCAGCGCACGGGCGATGCCTCGGAAATTGATCCCGCGATGCCGGTAGAACTGCGCATCTTCCACCGCGATGATCCCGTTGATCAGATGCCTGGGCATCTTGTCCAGCGGGACCCACATCCGTTTCTGCTCGTAGAAGGTGGCAAACGGCTCGTCCTGATCTGAATAGAGAGTGGTCACCGCCCCATTCTCTGCACCTTGATGAAAGCTCGAAATCTCCAGTCACTGCGATGACTCCTGTCACTATAGCAGACAGGATGTGCCCCTACAAGCGCTCCCGTGTCCGCGGCCCCGCAGTGGCTCTAGGGATGCCGGGAGGTTTTTGGGATTGCGACAGGGAAGCCTTTGTGCTAAAAAGGCATCCACCGGCTTCTGCTGAAGAACAATGATGAACGATCTGAAAGCGCGAGCCCTTGAGCAACTCCGTGTCCTCCGGCGGGGCGCGGCGGAAATCGTTTCGGAGGAGGAGCTGCTCGGCAAGCTCGAGCGGTCACTTCGGACGGGCGTCCCGCTCCGCGTAAAGCTTGGCGCCGATCCCTCGGCGCCCGACCTGCACCTCGGTCACACGGTAGTCCTGAGGAAGCTGCGTCAATTCCAGGATCTGGGCCATCAAGTGATATTCCTGATTGGGGATTTTACCGGGATGATCGGCGACCCGACCGGAAGATCAGAGACCCGCAAGCCACTCACCCCTGAGGAGGTCCAGGCCAACGCGGAAACCTATAAGAAGCAGATCTTCAAAATCCTGGATGCAGGCCGAACGGAAATCTGTTTCAACAGCGAGTGGTTAGGTCGGATGGATTTTGCCCAGGTGATCCGCCTGACGGCGCAGTATACTGTGGCGCGTCTGCTGGAGCGGGACGACTTTCAGAAGCGGTATAAGGAAGGACGGCCTATCGGTGTCCATGAGTTCCTGTACCCTCTGGCTCAAGGGTATGACTCTGTGGTCCTCAAGGCCGATGTCGAACTGGGCGGAACCGATCAGAAGTTCAACCTTCTCGTTGCGCGGGAGCTTCAGCGAGGTGAAGGTCAGGAGCCGCAGGTCGCGCTCATCACACCCCTGTTGGAAGGGACCGACGGCGTCCAGAAAATGAGCAAGAGTCTGGGGAACTACATCGGGATTGACGAGCCGGCCAAGGAGATCTACGGGAAGACAATGTCCATTCCGGACTCCCTTATCGTCAAGTATGCTGAATTGGCGGCTGGGATGTTGGTCGAGGCCGTTGAGGCGATTCATCGGGGGCTAGGAGATGGGAGCCTTCACCCTCGGGCGGCCAAGGCAGAGGTAGCCAAGAAGCTGGTAACCCTCTACTACGGCGAGCAGGCGGCCGAAGAGGCAGCCGTCGAGTTCGACCGGATCTTCAAGGAAAAAGGGCTGCCGGACGACATTGAGGTATTCGTAGTAACCGACATTCCTGCGACCGACGTTCGTGAGATCCGTATGGAGCAGGAAGAAGGGACCAGGGATACTGTTCCTATCCCCTGGTTGATCAAGGCATCAGGGGGGACGAAAAGCATCTCGGAGGCCAAGCGCTTGATCCGCCAAGGTGGGGTCAGCCTCGATGGGGAGGTCGTGAGGGATGAGTATTTCCAGGTCCATATGGATCGCGAGCATCTGCTGAGGGTGGGGAAGCGATTCTTCCGAAGGATTAAAAGGGGTTTCAACCCGCGAAAAAACACTTGACAGTCGTAACAGCTCTTGTTATAAAGAAGGGCCCTGGCATATGGGCCCATCCTATTGACGTTTGACGATCGGCGTTCTATATTAATAGAAGGGTTTCGACGAGCATCGAAGCCACCTGGCTTCGATGTTTGCTCTTTGACAGCAGAATATCGTTGCTACTGACTTGAGGGCGGATGAAGTCAGCCAGAGCGGGTTGCTTGGCGACGAGTGACCTGCTTCGAGGCTAGTACCTCGTACGTTCCATTTCGGAGAGTTTGATCCTGGCTCAGAACGAACGCTGGCGGCGTGCCTAACACATGCAAGTCGAGCGAGAAAGTCCCGGCAACGGGATGAGTAAAGCGGCGAACGGGTGAGTAACGCGTGGGTAATCTGCCCTTCAGCTCGGGATAACCTGCCGAAAGGTGGGCTAATACCGGATGATGTCCTTGTGGGGATCCTGCGGGGACCAAAGGGGGCGAGCGTAAGCAGCTCTCACTGAGGGAAGAGCCTGCGTCCGATTAGCTAGTTGGTGGGGTAAAGGCCTACCAAGGCGACGATCGGTATCCGGCCTGAGAGGGCGACCGGCCACACTGGAACTGGGACACGGTCCAGACTCCTACGGGAGGCAGCAGTGGGGAATATTGCGCAATGGGCGAAAGCCTGACGCAGCGACGCCGCGTGGGTGATGAAGGCCTTCGGGTCGTAAAGCCCTGTCGGGTGGAACGAATCATCCGGCGGCAAATAACCGCCTGGTTTGACGGTACCACCGAAGGAAGCCCCGGCTAACTACGTGCCAGCAGCCGCGGTAATACGTAGGGGGCGAGCGTTGTTCGGATTTACTGGGCGTAAAGCGCGCGTAGGCGGCC
>JACQEV010000036.1 GCA_016200385.1 Candidatus Methylomirabilota bacterium | reverse complement strand
GGAGCGCAGCCCGCAAATCGCCGACCTCCTGGAGAAGTGGCAGTACGTCCTGGACAAGCTCGCCGAGGACCCGATGTCGCTGAACCGCGAGCTCGACTGGGTGATCAAGCGCGAGCTCATCACCTCCTACATCAGCCGCAAGGGCTGCTCCTTCGACGACCAGCGCGTTTTCATGATGGACCTGCAGTACCATGATCTCCGCCGGGACAAAGGGCTCTACTTTACCCTAGAGCGCCAGGGATACATGGAGCGGATCGTTACCGACGAGGAGATCCTTGCGGCCATAAAGAACCCTCCGGCCGACACGAGGGCGTACTTCCGCGGGATGTGCCTCCAAAAGTATCCCAACGAAGTCTATGGGGTAAGCTGGAGTTCGGTCATCTTCGACGTCGGTGACCTGGCGGTGAAGCGGATTCCCATGACCGATCCGTCCAGGGGGACGCAGAAGCTGGTGGCCGAGGTGCTGGAGCGCTCCGAGACGGCAGCGGAGCTGTTGGAGAACATCGCGGTCTGATCCAGGCCCCCTCTTTCGGGATGTCCATGCAATCCTTCTTCGATTCCATCTATCCTGGCTCGAGTTTCTTTGACCTGCTCCGGCAGAGTCAACCGGATCTGCTGCCTCATGTACAAGTCACGCTGGAGGGGCTTCCTCAATCCGAGACCAGAGAACTCAAGGAGACCCCCCATGGGACCACTATCCTGGCCCTGAAGTACCGGGACGGAGTGGCCATTGCAGGCGACCGCCAGGCGACCGAGGGGTTCCAGATTGCGTCGCGGCGGATCGAGAAGGTCTTTAAGACCGATGACCACTCGGCCATCGCCATCGCCGGTGTCGCGGGTCCATGTGTTGAAATGGCGAAGCTCTTCGAGGTGGAGCTGGCACACTATGAGAAGCTGGAAGGGGTCCCACTCTCGTTAGAGGGGAAGGCGAATAAGTTGTCCCAGATGGTGAAGGCCAACCTTCCGATGGCGATGCAGGGCCTCGTGGTGATCCCTATATTCGTCGGGTATGATCCTCGGCGCGGTGAGGGAAAGATCTTTAAATACGACCTGACGGGCGGACGGTATGAGGAAACCGACTACTATGCCACCGGCTCGGGCGGAAGGGAAGCCCGTTCTGCCATGAAGAAGCTCTTTCGGGCCGACATGGCAGAGGACGATGCGATAAGGGTTGCGCTTGAGGCGCTGATCGACGCCGCGGAAGAGGATGTCGGGACCGGGGGTCCAGACTTCATCCGCGGGGTGTTTCCCACCGTCAAGCTCGCAGTAATGACTGGCCTGCAGGACGTCCAGGAGGATCGAATCCGCCAAGTCTGTCAGGCAATCGTCGATGCACGCGCGAGGGCCGCGAAAAGCTGAGGGCTTGAAGGGGAGAGCCAAGCCGGAGGGGTGAGGTAATGGTGCTTCCGTACTACGTCTCGCCAGAGCAAATGATGCAGGACAAGGCGGAGTACGCCCGAAAGGGCATCGCCAAGGGAAAGTCGATCATCGTGTTGGAGTATGCGAATGGAATGTTGCTGGTGGCCGAGAATCCCAGCGCCTCGTTGAACAAGATCTCCGAGATCTACGACCGGATCGCCTTCGCGGGCGCCGGGAAGTACAGTGAGTTCGAGAACCTCCGCAAAGCGGGGATTCGATATGCGGATCTGAAGGGGTACGCCTACGGTCGGGAGGACGTGACAGCTAAGTCACTTGCCAACGCGTACTCCCAGACCATCGGGAACATCTTCAGCGAGGCGATGAAACCGCTGGAGGTGGAGATCCTCGTGGTGGAGGTCGCCGAGGAAGGGCTGCCGAACGAATTGTACCGGATCGCCTTCGACGGAAGCATCGGCGACGAGAAGGGGTTTGCGGCCATCGGAGGGCAGGCTGAAGAGTTGAGACTGTACCTGAAGGGTCAATCCACAGAATCTGGAGGTGGCTGTTCTTGAGCGCAGCCGGGCCGGCCGGAAGTTCCGTCGCCTCTCCCACGACGATCTGAAAGCGAACCTCACCGATACCGAGTAACCCTCGGTTTCCTGATCTCCCCATCGAATTGGGTTGACCGTTATCCCCCCTTCTTGTACGATCAATCTGCACAGCGCGCCGCGATCTCCCCGGCTTGCGGGGGAGTCAAGGTGTGCGAATCAAAGAAGATTGGGTTCCGCTCGGATCGAAGAACCTCCCGCGAGCTGGAGGGTTCTTCAATGCGGAGTCAACGGAATGCAGCAGCGTATTTTTGGGTTGGAGAGCGAATACGGGTTGATCTCCTCGTCCGTCGGCGGACGCGTGAACCTCTCGGTAGAGAGCGCCTTGGGCTACCTTTTCGAGAAGGTGGTCTCGCGACAGCGTGGCACAAATGACTTCCTGAAGAACGGCGCGCGGCTCTATCAAGACACCGGCTGTCATCCTGAGTACGCGACCCCGGAATGCGACAACCCGCGGG
Source organism: Candidatus Methylomirabilota bacterium (assembly GCA_016200385.1). Lineage (GTDB taxonomy): Bacteria > Methylomirabilota > Methylomirabilia > Methylomirabilales > Methylomirabilaceae > Methylomirabilis. The sequence goes on along the minus strand of JACQEV010000036.1, from coordinate 462 downwards.
ACCTGGTCATCCACGACAAGGCTGGCGAGCGCATCGTAGAAGAGTTGCTCCTAGCCGCCGAACAGAAGCTCCGCGAGAACGGCATCTACTGCGACATTTACATTTTCAAGAACAATACCGACTCGGTCGGGAACACCTACGGCTGCCACGAGAACTACCTGGTGCAGCGCGGGGTCAACTTTCACAAGCTGGCCGAGCAGTTGATCCCCTTCTTCGTAACCCGGCAGGCCTTCGCCGGGGCCGGCAAGGTGTTGAAGACCCGGATGGGAAACCATTACTATATCTCCCAACGGGCGCAGCACATCTACCAGGAGATCTCGGGCGCCACCACCAGCTCGCGCGGGATCATCAACACCCGCGACGAGCCCCACGCGGACGAGGAGAAGTACCGGCGCCTGCACGTCATCGTGGGCGACTCGAACATGTCCGAGTTCGCGACCTACCTGAAGGTCGGGACAACCG
>JACQEV010000053.1 GCA_016200385.1 Candidatus Methylomirabilota bacterium | reverse complement strand
GATCCCATCTCTAATTGAGCGGTCCTCTCGGTAGCGAATTGCCTGGGGGCATCTGTGCAGCCCCGCTGCGCCGCTACGAGACAGTGGATGCCTCAGCGAACACGTCAGGGTGGACAACCCTGGCCAGTCGCTCCAGACCCTCGACGAGCCGCGGCCCAGGGCGGCCGTAGAGGCTCTCTGGAAGGCAATGAACCCGTCCTGCCTGAACCGCCCGCAGCCGATCCCAACCTGGCCGCCCTCCCACCTTCGTCACGTCCATCTTCTTCTGAAGCGTTCCACACCAACACAGGATCACGTGGTCGGGGTCTCGGTCCAAGACCTCCGATTCGTGGACGACGAAGCTCGCCGCCTCGACATCTTTGAAGAGCAGGTCGGCGCCGGCCAGTTCGCTCATCTGCACAATCCAGCTCTGCCGTCCAGGGCAGATGAGTGGCGTCGGCCACCACTCCCAGTACAGTGTTGGTCGGTGAGCCGCCTGGTGCGCCCTCGCACGGACCACCTCGATCCGACTCCGAAGGTCCGCGTTGAGGCGGCGCGCATTTTCAGGAACTCCGGTCGCCTCGCCGACCCTCTCAATATCCCCGAACACGTCGTCCAAGCGTTTCGGGTCCAAGACCAAAAACGGCACTCCCAGCCGCTCAAGGGCCGAGATGTTCCGCTCCATTCCTGGCACGCTGAGAGAGGCCAGAATCAGGTCTGGTTCAAGGATGGCGACCTTGGCCATGTCGATTTTAAGATCGGGCCCGACCCTGGGTAGATCCCCGACCTGTGGGGGAAAGTCGGACCAATCGTCAACTCCGACCACCCGAACCCCGAGCCCGAGCGCAAAAAGTATCTCGGTGTTGCTGCAGGCCAATGACACAATACGCTTCGGGATGCTGAGGCTCATCTCATCCTTGCTCCCCTCTCCCCAGCGGCGGAGAGGGCTGGGGCGAGGGGCTTACGTGATCGACCGACCCCCATCCACAACCACCACCTGACCGGTAATGAAGTCCGAGCCTTCCAGAAGGAAGAGGACTGTATTCGCGACATCGGCCGGGTTGCCGATCCGTTTGAGGGGCGTGGCTCTCACGATCGCTTCTCGCTCCTTATCGCCATACTCTTCCGGCAGCAACACCGATCCTGGCGCTACGGCGTTCACTTGCACCTCCGGCGCCAGTGCCTTGGCCAGCCCTTTGGTCAGCGTGATCAGCGCGCCCTTGGAGACAGAATAGGGAAGGAAGTCAGCCCACGGCGCGATCCCGGCGACATCGGCCACGTTGATGATCTTCCCCTCTCTGCGGCGACGCATCTCAAGCCCGACCCGCCTAGCCAGCAGGAACGGCCCCGTGAGGTTCACTCGGAGGAACTGCTCCCAATCCTGCGCGGTGGTCTTCTCCAGCGGCGTCCTGTAGAAGAGGGCGGCACTATTCACCAGGACATCGATCTTCCCGAACGCCTGGGTCGCCCGGTCGGCCAGCGCCTCCACCTCCTCCTGCTGCGCGAGGTCGGCTTGGACGACCACAGCCCGCCGGCCAAGGCGCTCTACCGCCTTGGCTGTGGCCCTGGCCTCGGGCGCACTCCTTCTATAGTGGACAACGATATCCATGCCACGGCCGGCCATCGCCATGGCGATGGCCTGGCCGACGCGCCTGGCCGCGCCTGTCACCAATGCTATCCGGCCGAGTAGCTCCATCCGTTCCTTCTAGCTAGTTGATGCGGGCTTCTGCCCGCAAGCGCCTCACCGCATCTATCATATTGATCAGCTTTCCTTTCGCCTCGTCAATCGTCCTGGTCTTCAGGCCGCAGTCGGGGTCGATCCAGAGCAACTCCTTCGGCAGGAGCTGCTGCGCCTTCTCGACCCTGGCCCTGACCGTGTCTGGCGTCTCCACCTCATGCGAGTGAACGTCCAGAACCCCAACGGACAGGTCCTTGGTGAACGGGTCTCGCCGGAACATCTCCATCAGGTTCAGCGTGCTGTGGGAGATCGCCAGGTCGAGGTTGTCCACCGGCAGCTTCAGCATCTGGGAGTAAATCTTATCAAAAGCGCCATAGCAGGCATGGATGATGAAGTAAGCCGGCAGGCCGTCGGTGACGATATGCATGGCCTCGATGGCGAAAGGCAGCTCTTCCGGACGCACCGAAAGGGCGGGTTCGTCGATCTGGATGATCTTGGCACCCGCCTCCGCCAACGCTTCGACCTCACGCCGGATCTCGCCGGCCAGTGCCAGACAGGCCGAGCGCCGGTCCGGATAGTGCTCGTTGAAGGACCAATCCATGACCGTGTACGGACCGGTCAGCATCCCCTTCACCGGCCGCTTCGTGAGACCCTGGGCATAGCGCCACCAGCCCACCGTCATCGGACCAGGCCACCGCACATCCCCCACGATGATCGGCTTGTGATAATAACGATTGCCATAGGAGCGGACGAGGCCGCTCTGCTCGAAGCCCGGCATGAGCTCGGAGAAATACGCCACCATATCACCACGATACATTTCGCCATCCACCAGCACGTCCAACCCGATCTCCTCCTGGGTCCTGATCCAGAAGGCGGTGGCCTGTCGCTCGAGGTCTTCCAGCTCCTTCCGCTCGATCTTCCGCTTGGCGAACTTCGCCCGCGCCTCCACCAGATAGTCCGGTTTCGGGAAGCTCCCGACGGTGCTGGTGGGAAAGATCGGCAGATCGATCCCCAGGCTCTTCAGCTTCGCTCGGCTCATCCTATCCCCTCCCCACGAATTCGGCTCTGACAGCCGCCATCTGCTTCAGCTTAAGAAAGGCCTTGTCCCTTGGCAGGTACTCCAGGCCGCAGGAGGAGGTCAGATATGAAGGGGAGCCCTTGACCTTTGGCAGCGCTTTGCCAAGTCTGGGCAACACCTCCTCTGTCCGCTCCATCCTCGTGTTGCGGCCGTCGATCAGCCCAAAGGCAATCGCCTTCTCGGAGCCTAGCCGCGCGATCTGATCGCTGAGCCCGTGGCTGTACGTGAAATCGAATCCCAGTGTATCGACCGGAAATCCCTGCAGGACCTCATAGAGGGGCGCCGCATCGCCGAAGTAGGTGGCCAGCAGCAGTCGAGCCGAACCCTTGCGGCTTCCGATCCTGGTCAGCGCCACCTTCACGAGTCCTGCCTCCCCCGGATGGTGGAGCATCGACGGCTCGTCGATCTGAATCACGGTTGCTCCGGCGCCCGCCAGGGCCTCCACCTCTTTCATGATGGCCTCCGTGTAATCGGCGACCAGCTCCGGCAGATCGTGGTAGCGCGGGCCCTCGATGATCGAGAACCGGCCCAGCGTGTACGGCCCGGTGAGGGTCACCTTGACCGGCTTGGGCGAGACAGCCTGGGCAGACCGGTACTCCTCGACCAGGATCGGCCCCTTCCATGTGACTCGATCGACCACCACCGGCTGGCGGATGTAGAAGTTCGTGTCGAAGAAACGGAGCAGGCCGTTGATCTTCACCCCTGCGAGCCGACCGGCGAAATGAGAGATCGGATCGTACCAGCGGATCTGCCCATCGGTCACCACGTCGAGTCCAGCCCCGGCCTGCTCCTGAACGATCTCCTGGATCACCGACGCCTGGATCGCTTCAAACTCCCGAGCGGTGATCTCCCCCCGCTCGTGTTGCGGATAGGCGCGGCGCAGCCGCTGCTGCCCTGCCCCATCCCCTATTCGCGGGTAGCTGCTATGATTCGCGACCAACAATTCCATGTGTCCCTCCGAGATTGTTGAGAAGAACGATCATGCGTGTGGAATAGAAGAGGCGACCGGGGAGCGCCGGACTGGCGGGATCCCCTTGACCGCCAGGGCAATGCGCCGAAGCATCAAGGGACCGACTCAACAGCAGCCGCCCACGCAGTTCGCACCTGCTTCCACGAATCGCCGTGCATACTCCGTTACCTCATTTTCCGAGGGCGGCGATGCTGGCGGAACACCTGCGCTCGGCTTTATCGCCAGTGGCAGCTTCGTCGCCTTAGCCATCTCCTCGCAGATCGGCAGAAGCGACGCAAAGCCGAAGGAGCAATTGGCGCCGGCGACATCCACCCCCATTGTCTCTAGCGCTCGGGCTGCCCCTGCCGCCCCCTCCCCGCTTCGCAGCTTGCCATCCCTCGTGAAGGTCAGCGAGGCGAAAATCGGTAGGTCGCGGACCACCGCCCTCGCTGCGGAGACAGCCACCTCCATCTCCTCCAGGTCGGAGATCGTCTCGACGGCAAGAAGATCGACCCCGGCGAGTGCCAGGGCTTCGACCTGCTCGGCAAAGATCGACCTGGCCTCCGACCGAGCGAGCTGGCGGAATGTCGTGGCCACCGCCCCGCACGGTCCGATATCACCAGCCACGAGAGCCGCACCCTGTGCGGCCGCCCTTGCAAGGCCGACTGCTGCGCGGTTCAACTCGAGCACCCGACCGCCCCACCCATGCGGTTCAAGACGTAGCCGGCTCGCGCCAAAGGTGTTTGTGAAGATGATGTCGGCGCCGGCCTCGACGTACGCTTCGTGGAGTCGGCGCACTTCCTGCGGTCGCTCGACCGACCAGAGATCCGGCGGGTAGCCTGCCGGAAGCCCTCTGGCCTGAAGGGCCATCCCCATACCCCCATCCAGGATCAACACCTCGCGAGAGAGGCGCTCAAGGACGGAAAGAACAGCCATGCAACTCACCGCAAGCCGAAGAGGCTGATACCCACCTCCTCCTCTTTTTTCACGATCCCCTCCCGCTCCAACTTGATCAGATGCGAGAGGACCGTTTGCTGGGCCAGGCCATGATCAGCCTGCGGCACCTCGGCATAGATCCGCTTGACCAGGGTTGGAACATCGCGAACACCATCTTTCAGAAGCGCCAGAATCTGCTCTTCTCGCATCTCGCGATGACGGAGATACTGCAGGATGTATTCCCGAGGGCGGTCGATAACCGGCCCATGACCGGGATAGATCGCGCGGATGTCCCACTCGAGCAGCCGTCGTAACGAGGCCAGGTAGGCTGTCATGTCGCCGCCGTCCACTGGAATGACAGTGGTCCCCGTGCCCAGGATGAGATCCCCTGAGAAGAGGACCCGCTCGCCCTCAAGGTAGAAGCACAGGTGATCGATGGCGTGGCCAGGGGTAAAGATGGCCTGAAGCGCGTAGCCATTGACCATGATCTTGTCCCAATCCTGGAGCGCTTCGAATCCACCGAGCGACTCTGAGGCGGGGTGTGTCATCTTCCAGACCCTGGCCTTGGGAAAGATTCGCTCAATCTGTTCCACCCCGCCCACATGGTCGATGTGGTCATGGGTGACCAGCACAGCCTGCAGGCCCTTCACGCTCTGCTCCGACAGGCTCGCCCGTAAAGCTGCCTCGTAGGCCGGTACGCCGGCGCCGGTGTCGATAAGGAGCGGGGCATCTCCGAGAAGAAGATACGTATTCGTCCCCGGCCCCGTGGAGATCCCGGGATTACATCCCAGGACCCGCACGATCTTCTTAGTGCCAGATCCCATCAATCCTTTGCCCCTTCTGCATCCAAGTCCGCCGCGTCGCGCAAGTACCTCAGGCCCCAATCGTCTCGCTTCACCTCTCGCAGGAATGACAGGCGCCCAGACTCGAAGATCGCTGACTCCGACCGCAACGTAGGGAACAGGGTCTGAGGCCAAGCTTATCTCGCAGGGCGAATGGGCACCACCTTCACTGCGCCTTTCCGGACCATCGCCTTTGATGGCGTGTCTTGCGCGCGAATATCATACTGTTCGGCTCGGTCACTGCCAAGCATTTTCTCCATTCTCCGGGTACCCAGAGGGCTGCCCTCAGGACACGCGGACGCTGACGAGCCAGTGGGTCCCATTTATGAGGCTGGAAAGCGGTAGCGTCCGACACGAAAAACGGCTATGCTAGCTCCCTAGATCGCGCTGTGATGGGAACGTCTCCTTGAAAGGGCTCGACAGGCGTT
>JACQEV010000052.1 GCA_016200385.1 Candidatus Methylomirabilota bacterium | reverse complement strand
TGCCGAGCGCCACCGAGTGGCTAGTGACGGTTGGGGTAGTTGGGCTCGGTTTGCTGCTCTTCGGTCTCGGCGAACTGCTACTCCCGAAGGAAAAGGAGGAGCGCCACCATGTACGTGCTTGATGAGAAGATCGGGCGCCGTAAGTTCCTTAAAATCGCGGGCGCGACCGCCGCTGCCACGGCCACCGGTACGGCCCAATCCGGTTGTACCAGCTTCGGCTCCAAGGAGCACACGATCGTGACAAATCCCTCAGGAGTCAAGGAGTGGGGGCGCGAGGCGGGGGAGTGGGTCCCCTCCTGCTGCAACATGTGCGGGGGCCAGTCGGGAATCTTGGTCCATGTGGTCAACGGAGTGGTGGAGAAGATCGAGCCCAACCACTGGAATCCGAACAACTACTCAAACATCTCCACCGACTTCTTCAGCGGGTACACTGAGGAGTACGGTTGCAAGGAGGGCGGCGCTATCTGTCCGAAGGGCAACGCCGGGATCCAGCAACTCTACGATCCAGATCGGCTGAAAAAGCCACTGAAGCGGACCAATCCCGACAGGTCCGTCGGCGCAGATCCCAGGTGGAAGGAGATCTCGTGGGACGAGGCGCTGGACGAGATCGCCGCAAAGATGAAGGCGCTCCGCGACGCGGGTGAGGCGCACAAGCTGCTCTGGTTCAGCGAGGACCACTCGTTCACGCACCCGCAGCAGGATTTCTGCCGCCTCTACGGCACGCCGAACTACTCGAACCACTCCAACCTCTGCGATGTGGCCCGGAAGGCCTCGTTCCGAGCGGTCGTGGGAGAAGACCGGCCGCTGGCTGACTTCATCCAGTCCAAGTACATCCTACTCTTTGGTTGGAATCCCACTTCCGCCATCAAATGGGTGCACTTGCCGCGGATCATTACAAGGGGCATCGAGCGCGGCGCCCGGATGGTGGTGGTGGACCCGTACTTGTCCGACACCGCCGCCAAGGCCCACGAGTGGATACCGATCCGGCCAGGAACCGACGGGGCTCTGGCCCTTGCCATGGGTCACGTCATCATCCGTGATGGGCTTTACGACAGGCAGTTCGTGTCGAAGTGGACCATCGGCTTCGACGAGTACGCGGCGTACGTCAACGGCAAGACCCCCAAGTGGGCGGAGGAGATCTCGTCCGTCAAGGCGAAGACCATCGAGCGCATCGCCCGTGAGCTGGCCACGACCAAGCCGGCACTAGTGGACGTGTGGAGTGGACCCGGCCAGCATTCCAACGGGGTTCAGGGGGGGCGGGCCATCGCGCTGCTGAACGCCCTTATCGGCTCCTATGACCGCCCCGGAACCATGGTGATGCCGGATAAACAAGGGAACAAGCACGGGGAAGTGGAGCCCGACGAGAAGGCGGAGGCTACGTCCAAGCAGCCACGCTTTGACGAGGTCGAGAAGTATCCGCTGGGCCACAAGTCCGGCGTGTACACGCAGTGCTTCGCTAACCTCTCCGAAGGGAAAGGGCCTTACCAACCTAAGATGCTTGTATGCGTGTTCCAGAACCTGATGATGTCGGTGCCGGGCAACCAAGCTGTCGCCAAGGCGCTGGCAAAACTCGAGACGGTCGTCGTCATCGACACTATGATGAGCGAAACCGCGATGCTGGCAGACTATGTCTTGCCAGGAACAACGTACCTCGAACGATACGACTTGAATAGCCACTGGGTCACCTGGCCAGCCCTCGGCCTGCGCCAACCAGTGGTGAAACCGCTCTTCGGCCAGCCTGCCGAGTATGAGGTGGTCGCCTCGCTGGGGCGACGACTGCGCCTCAAGGACAAGAACGGCAAAGACTTCTTCACAATTGGACCGCTTTCTGGCACGCCGATCAGAGATCTGACAGCCTGGTATGAGGACTTCCTTTCGAATGAATTGGTGAACGGCGCTCCGAAGATGACGCTGGCCGGGCTCAAGGCCCTCCCTGGGGCCGTATGGGTGGACCAGAAGGGCACGCGATACGAGAAATACGCGGAGGCGCTCAAGCCGGAGAAACTCAAGGATGCCTTCTTCGATGGCGATCCCAAGGCGGAGGGAACGCCCATCTATGACAAACCCAAAGACCAGAAGGGCAAGCGGATCGGCACGATGCTTGGTGGCAAACCGGTGCGCGGCTTTATGACCAAGAGCGGCAAAGTCGAGTTCTATGCCAAATGGCTCGGCGAAAAGACCGATGCCAACGGCAAGCCCGTCAACCCACTGCCGGCCTACGAGCCACGCGACTGGCAGCCGAGCAAGGAATATCCGCTTTATCTGATCAACTGGAAGGAGGCCAGCCACACGCACACGCGAACCCAAAACAATGCCTGGCTGCTCGAAATCAAGCCCGAGAACCCATTAGTCATCCACCCGGACACGGCCACGCGGTACGGTGTCAAGGACGAAGAGGTCGTGTGGATCGAGTCTCCATACGGGAAGGTGAAGGCCAAGCTCAAGGTCTCGCGGCGCATCCACCCGGACGTTGTCGGTCTTCAGCACGGCTTCGGACATACGGCCCTTGGTCGCCTCGCCAAAGGTCGGGGGACATCAGACTCCTCGCTCCGCCCGACCAAATCCGACCCCTTGTCCGGGCAGGCAAGCCACAAGGAAGCTTGCGTGCGAATCACCAAGGCGTGAAACTTTATCAAAATCAATAGAATACTTGACGAGCAACGTTGTTCGGCTGTTCAGCTAACGAGCTAATAATGGAATGATAGGGCGAAGCCTTAGACGTCCGGGACCCGACTTGGAAAAGGAGATCTGTTCGCTGATAGCGGACTGGTTTCCTTTCTGTTTTGGAGAGAAACCCGAAGCCTAGGGGCGGGAGGAGGATTCAATGGAAAGGCGGGAATTTCTCGTGGCGGCAGGAACAGTTGCGGCGGCAGTCGGCACGGTCGCCGTGCTGGCCAAGAACGGCACATCAGCAGGGACGGAGGGAACGACAGCGACGGGCCGCGGGCCTTCACGCCAACGCCGCCATGCGTGTTGACCCGGTGCTCAAGAATACCTGTCTGGTGGACGTAACAGGCGGGAGCGCGGTGTTCTACGACACGAAGGTAAAACTGGTAAAGGCCTAAGGGAATGATGGAGGCTCTGCGCCGCTGGCTCTTTCCAGAGCAGACAAGGCACCTTCAAGGGGCGCGGGCCTTGTCCATCACCTTCCGCACCTTCCACATGATTGGCTTCGGCGTGTTGCTCGGAGGCCACGTCTTTGCCGTTGAATCGGAAAGGCTGCTCCCGTACCTCTGGCTTGCCATCCTGAGCGGCCTTGGCCTGATCGCCCTGGAGATGTACGGCGCAGGCCTCTACTGGCTTTCCCTGGGAAAGGGGATCATGGTACTGGTGAAACTAGCCCTTCTGCTCCTGATTCCCTTCTTCTGGGAAAGCCGGGTGCTGCTTCTCCTGCTGGTACTCGCGATCGCCTCTGTCGGCTCCCATATGCCCGCACGTTACCGTCACTATTCACTTCTCCATCAGCGAGTGATCGGACCCGGAGAAGCTCCTCGCCATCCGTCTCCTGCCCTTTGGCCTAGAACTGCTGCCGTAGCTTCTCTTGATGATCGGGATTTGAGTCGGAGGTGAGGACGCGCGATCACCCTAAACAGATACTTAGCACTGAGCAGGACAGATAACGCCGCATACGACACCGCTTCGTTCGCGGAAAAAGCCCCCGCTTTTGAAACCGTCGCGGCAACAGATTCACCTTCCTCACCCACCCATTCCTTCGGTACGGGTGCCCGACCTCCAGGGGCGGGCCACTGCCCCACATCGGATTTTCCCAAGGACTGCGCGGTCTGGGGTGGACAATCACCTATCTGATGCACCCCACAGGATGTCACTCACAACAACCTGCCGAGGGATTCCTTCGCGCGCTCGCCGGCGATCGCCTCGAGGTGGCAAGCGCCGGTACAGAGGCCATACACGCCTCCACCCGCTGGCGATTCGGGCTATGGGCGAGATTGGAATCGATTTGAGCGGCAACAGCTCGAAAAACTTCGATGCATTCCTCGACCAGCCATGGGACTATGTGATCACGGTGTGTGACAGCGCCAACCAGCGCTGTCCGATTTTTCCGGGGCACACGAGGCGTCTCCACTGGCGCTTCGACGACCCGTCTCTGGCCACCGGTACGGAACAGGACCGCTCGGAGACGTTCCGGCGGGTCCGCGACCAGATCATCGTCCGGATTCGCGAATGGGTTGCCGACCTCCAAACGTTCACGCCGTGATCTCTCGTGGATAAACCCCGCTATTCTGTTCAGGAGTTTCTTGGACCCCCGGTAATCTTCCCACCACAACTTGATCAGCCCGGACCATTCCTTCTCGCCACTCTCGCAGCAGCGATTCGTGAGCGGTCCCTGATTACCTCCTGTCCCAAGTTCCACTCCCACCCTTCCCAACAATTTACATCCATGTAACGTCAGCTTTATCCCTCCGTCATCTTCGGAGGGTATCCTCCGATCTCAAGAATGGGATGATCACAGACTGCAAGCTAGATCGGCGAAAGGGGGATTTCCTCATGATCGACGGATGGCCAGAGGCCTGGGAACAAGAGTCCATGGGCTATCTGCTGGCGCGGGAATGCACCACACCAGCCGAGCTAGCTGACCACTTCCATCTGTCCGATAGCTCCGCGGCGGATCAAAGAGTCAAGAGGGAGCGTGATCATCAAGGCGAGGGATGTAACATAGATGTAACCTCCTCGTAACATGGCGTTGAGATTGACTCAGCTACTATACCAGTCAAAGCGACGAAAGGAGCGTGACCGATGAGGTGGAGTTACTTACATAAGTGGATGGTCTTTGGCGTGCTGGGCGTTGCAGCCCTGAGCGCCTTGGTGAGTCTTCCCTCGATGACCAACGAAGTTTCGGCCGAGATGTTGATTAACGGAGCCGGCGCGACCTTCCCGTATCCCCTCTACTCAAAGTGGTTCAGTGAATACGCAAGAGTCGATCCCTCAGCCCGCTTCAACTACCAGTCAATCGGCAGCGGCGGCGGAATCCGGCAGGTCAAGGTCGGGACCGTGGACTTCGGGGCAAGCGACGCGGCGCTCAGCGATGAAGATCTCAAGCAGATGCCGCGTGAGCTACTCCACATTCCAACCGTGGCAGGCGCAGTGGTGATCACGTATAACCTCCCCGGGGTCGGAAAGGGACTGAAACTGACCCCTGATGCATTAGCCGAAGTCTATCTCGGACAGATCACCAAGTGGAAGGACCCCAAGATCGCGTCCCTCAATCCGAATATGAACTTGCCCGACCAACAGATTATCGTGGTTCATCGGTCAGACGGGAGCGGGACCACCAACATTTTTACGACATACTTGAACACCATCAGTAACACCTGGGCTACCAAGGTTGGCAAGGGCACGGCAGTCAACTGGCCGGTCGGCCTTGGCGGTAAGGGAAATGAAGGCGTAGCGGGTCAAGTCAAGCAGACGCCCGGAGCCATCGGCTATGTGGAACTCGCATACGCTGAACAGAACAAGCTTCCATATGCCCTGCTGAAGAATCGTGCTGGTCGGTTCGTCGAGCCCTCCCTCGAGGCCACCTCGGCAGCGGTGGCTGGCGCTATCGGCGAATTAGTGAAGGACGTGCGGGTCCCGATCGTCAACTCGCCTGCCGAGCGCGCCTATCCCATTGCGGGGCTCACATATCTGCTCGTGTACAAAGCTCAGAATGATCAAAAGAAAGCAGCATCGCTGGCAAAATTCTTCTGGTGGGCCATTCACGACGGCCAAAAGTATGCGCCGGAGCTACTGTATCCGCCCCTGCCTCCTCAAGTGGTGAAGGTGATAGAATCAACGATCAAACAGATCACGTTCCAAGGCAAACCCGTCCTGGAAGCAAATTGACAGCCACTCGTCCCTCAATGAGTAGCTCTGAAGCCTTTCCCGCCTCTGGTGTCCCCCCCCGGGCAGGCGGGACCAACGTCGCCGACCGATTGTTCAAGGGAACGACCCTCCTCTTTGCCCTCAGCGTCGTGGCCATCATGGTGCTCATGGCGGGGGCGATGCTTCGAACCGCGCTTCCGGCCATCAGGGCGTTCGGCTGGCATTTCCCCTTCACGTCCACTTGGGATCCCGTGGCCGAGCGGTTCGGTGCCCTGCCCTTCATCTATGGAACCCTGGTCTCTTCGCTCCTTGCCCTGTCGATCGCCGTCCCGTTGAGCCTGGGGGGAGCGATCTTTTTGGTCGAGCTAGCCCCGCACTGGCTGGCGCAGCCCATTGCCTTTCTGATTGACTTGCTGGCCTCCATCCCAAGTGTGGTGTATGGCCTGTGGGGGATCTTCGTCCTCGCCCCCTGGCTGCGGACCACGGTACAGCCAGCTTTGGGGGCACTCTTGGGGGTTCTGCCCCTCTTCCAGGGCCCGGCCTATGGCGTCGGGATGCTGGCTGCCGGGATGATCCTTGCTATCATGGTCATCCCGTTCATCTCGGGAGTGTCACGAGAGGTCTTGATGGCCGTCCCCAACTCCCAGCGGGAGGCAGCACTGGCATTAGGGGCCACCAAGTGGGAGGCGATCCGGACCGCTGTGCTCCCCTACAGCCGCTCCGGGATCATTGGGGCTATCATTCTGGGCTTGGGGCGAGCCCTTGGGGAGACGATGGCTGTCACCATGGTCATCGGGAACCGGCCGGAGATTGCTCTCTCACTCTTCGCGCCCGGCTACACCATGGCCAGCGTCATTGCGAACGAGTTCGCCGAGGCCACGTCCGACTTCCACCTAGCGGCGTTGATCGAAATCGGGTTGCTCCTGTTTGGCGTAACGATCCTCGTAAATGGCCTCGCCCGACTCTTAGTCTGGAGCGTCGCTGGCAATGGGGCAGCGACGGTGCGAGAGTGACATTCGACCGGTATCGGCGGCGAAAGAGAGTCAACGTCCTGGTGTCGGCGTTGGCATTCCTCTGCGCGGCAATCACGATCATCCCGCTCCTGATGATCTTGGGTCACCTTCTCGCCCAAGGGGCGAAAGCCGTGAACCTGGATTTCTTCACGCAGCTTCCAAAGCCGGTCGGCGAAGTCGGTGGCGGGATGGCCAACGCCATCGTGGGAACGCTTATCCTCATCGGGCTGGCCTGCCTCGTCGGGCTCCCGATCGGGATCATCGGTGGGATCTACCTGGCTGAGTTCGGCAACAACAAGACCGGCTGGCTCGTTCGGTTTATGAGCGACGTCCTGAACGGCACCCCGTCCATCGTCATTGGGATCTTCGCCTACACGGTTGTCGTCCTCCCGATGAAGCGCTTCTCCGCACTCGCTGGCGGGTTTGCGCTGGGGATCATCATGATCCCGACGGTGATCCGGGCCACAGAAGAATTGGTGAAGCTCGTGCCAACCTCGGTCCGAGAGGCAGGCTTGGCCCTGGGCATCCCGCAATGGAGGGTGATCCTCCGGATTGTTGTCCCATCGGCCAAGGCGGGGATCGTGACAGGAGTGCTGCTGGCTGTCGCCAGGATCGGCGGGGAAACGGCGCCACTTCTGTTCACGGCCTTTGGGAACCAGTTCTGGCAGCGGCGGCTCGATCAACCGATCGCGTCCCTGCCGGTGCAGATCTTCACGTACGCGATCTCCCCGTTCGAGGACTGGCACCGACAGGCTTGGGCCGGCGCCTTGGTATTAGTCGCGATGATCCTCATCACCAGCGTCCTGACTCGGGTGGTCACCAAGGGCCAGGACCGCTCGATGAGGTGAGGGAACGGTATGCTCACAGGTCTGGCTGTGGAGAAGCTGGGTGCGTGCTTCGGCCAGAAGCAGGTCTTGAATGGGATAAGCATGACGATAGGGCCGAACCTTGTCACCGCCATCATCGGCCCATCGGGATGCGGAAAATCGACCTTGATTCGCTGCCTGAACCGGCTGCACGAGACCGTGCCGGGCGCCAGACAGAGTGGCCGGGTGCTCCTGGACGGCCAGGATATCTCTCAAATGGACCCGGTCCAGGTTCGGCGGACCATCGGGATGGTATTTCAGAAACCCAATCCGTTCCCGTCAATGTCCATTTATGATAACGTGGCCGCAGGCCTTCGCCTGAATGGGGTCCGCAAGCGGCACCGGCTGGACGAATACGTCGAGAAGAGCTTGAGGATGGGGGCCCTCTGGGAGGAGGTGGCCGATCGACTGGACAAGCCGGGAATCAGCCTCTCGGGCGGGCAGCAGCAACGCCTGTGCATTGCCAGAGCAATCGCCATCGAGCCCAAGGTGTTGCTGATGGACGAGCCCTGCTCGGCGCTGGATCCTGTTTCCACCGGAAAGATCGAAGAGCTCATCCAGGAGTTGAAAAAGGCCCTTACCATCGTGATCGTGACCCATAACATGCAGCAGGCCGCGAGGGTTTCCGACTATACCGGGTTCCTCCTCCTTGGTGAGCTGATCGAGTTCGACGAGACGCCGAAGCTCTTTACGAATCCGCGAGACAAACGAACAGAGGACTACATCACGGGCCGGTTCGGCTAGGACGGGAAGATGAAGACGACACCGCGACACTTCGACGAGCAATTACGAGAACTGAGGGAGCGCATCCTGGCCATGGGGAGCCTGGCCGAGACGATGATCATCAAGAGCGTCAAGGCGCTGGTCGAGCGGAGCGAGGGGCTGGTGCAGCAGGTCTTCGCCCATGAGGAGGAGATGGACCAGCGCTGCATCGAGATCGACGAGCGCTGCTTCACCCTTCTGGCCTTGCATCAGCCAATGGCCGGCGACCTTCGCTTCATCGCAGCGGCCATCAAGATCAACAGCGACATCGAGCGGATCGGCGACCTGGCGGTCAACATTGCGCAGGCGGCAACGTTTCTCATCACGCAGCCCACCGTGAAGCCTCTTATCGACATCCCGCGGATGGCCCAACTCTGTCAAGAGATGGTGAAGAAAAGCCTGGACGCCTTCGTGGCCAGAGACGCGGAGTTGGCAAGGATCGTCATCGAGTCGGACGACACAATCGATCTGCTGCGGGACCAGGTCTTCAGGGAGCTGCTCACCTACATGATGACCGATCCGACCACCGTTCCCAGGGCGCTTGATCTGATCCTGGTCTCCCGCTACCTTGAGCGGATCGGCGATCACGCCACCAACATCGCAGAGGATGTTGTGTACATCGTTCGAGGAGAAGATGTCCGGGAGCGAGGGGACAAGGAGTTCCGAAAAGGTTTGAGGCGTCCCAGCGAGGAGCCGGTGCCCGTTGACGCTGCTCGCCACGTTGGCACGATCGCTGGAAGGCTGGGGCCGGAGGAGCGGGAGTTTCTGGGCCTCATTCAATCTGCTGCGGACAATCTCCTTCAAGCCGCCAAGGCCCTCCAGGCCATGTTCGATGATTATTCCAATCCCACTGCACAGTGGAGGAAGATCGAGGAGGCCGAACACGCGGGGGACGCCATCACCCACCGGATCTTGAAAAAGCTCAACCAGACCTTCATCCCGTTCATCGACCGAGGTGACCTCCATGCGTTGACCTCTGCCCTCGATGATGTGGTGGACGGCATCGAAGCCGCCGCCTCCAGGATGGTGCTCTACAAGATAGAACGACCCACGTCTGAAGCACGGGAGATGGTGTCCTTGATCGTCGCCTCCGCGGAACAGATCGTGAAGGCCGTGACGCATCTGCCGAAGTTCGATGGCGTGGAAGAGGCCTGCATCGAGATCAATCGCCTGGAGAACGCGGCAGACATGGTGTATCGAAGGGCTATCGCGGCCCTGTTCGAGGGAGAACACCCCATCCTCGACGTCACAAAGTCGAAGGAAATCTATGAGATCCTTGAAGGCGTCACCGACCGCTGCGAGGATGTCGCTGATGCGATGGAGGCGATCGCCCTCAAACGTTCGTGAGGCAGAGCTGCTGTCGAGGATCTGGAGTCGGGATGTCAAATCCCTTCCGTCGCCTCCTGCGAAGCGGCGGTTGGTTTCTTGACCAGGAGGCGCGCAGCCACAATCCCGACCTCGTAGAGCAGGCACATCGGCAAGGCCATCAGCGTCTGATTGAAGACGTCCGGAGTAGGCGTGAGGATGGCGGCGATCGTGAAGTTGACCAGGATGGCGTACTTCCGATTTTTGGACAGCCACTGGGGCGTGACCAGCCCCATCTTGGCGGCCACCCCGATGACCAGGGGGAGCTCAAAGATCAGCCCGAAGGCCAGCAGGAACTTGGAGGTGAAGTCCACATAGTTGCCGATGGAGATCATCGGCTTCAAATTTTCTGTTTTGTACGTCAGCAGGAAGTTAAGCGCGAAAGGGAGGACAAAGTAGAAACAGAAGGCAAGACCAACAAAAAAGAAGAGCGTGGCCAGGACCACAAAGGGGAGGGCGTACCGCTTCTCGCGAGGGAGCAGGCCAGGCGCAATGAACTTCCAGATCTGGTAGAGGAGAGCGGGCAGGACCAGCATGAGCCCGCTCAGCATGGCGATCTTCATGTGCATCCAGAAGGCCTCGGCTGGTGCCAGGAAAACCAGGTCGATAGGGGCGCCTGGGCGTGGGATGGATCGTAAGAATGGGTAGGCCCGTGAGAAGACCAGGTCGGTCGTGAGGGGTCGTTTCAGGAGACGGAGGATCGTCTCGGAATAGCTGAAGGTGAGGATAAAGCCGATCCCGATTGCCGCCAGGGAGATGAGGATCCGCTTTCGGAGCTCTTC
Source organism: Candidatus Methylomirabilota bacterium (assembly GCA_016200385.1). Lineage (GTDB taxonomy): Bacteria > Methylomirabilota > Methylomirabilia > Methylomirabilales > Methylomirabilaceae > Methylomirabilis. The sequence goes on along the minus strand of JACQEV010000052.1, from coordinate 719 downwards.
CAGGTGGGAGAAGAACGACATCTTCTCATCAGACATTCCGCGTCTCGTGGGTTCCCTCTGGCCTTTTTTCCTGGCCTGCGGTCGGAGGCGTCTCAGGCGTGGTGCCTTGTGGCTCTTCGCGAGCCGCGGGCCTCGCCCTCTCCTCCTCGGCCGCTAGCTCGGCAGCCAGCCCCTCCTTTAGCTCCTCTGAGGCCCGCTTGAACTCCGCCAGGCCCCGCCCCAGCGACCGCCCAATCTCCGGCAGCTTCTTGGGGCCGAAGATCAACAAGGCGATCACGAAGATAACGATCAGCTCCTGCATCCCCATTCCAAACATCGCACGCGCTCCTTGACGACACCCGCGGCAGGCTACATCCACGCGTTGACTGAGCCTACCCCCGCCCTGTGGTAAAGTCAAGCCCTCTCCGCTCAGTCCTCATGTCTGGCAGGCTGACAAATCGGGGCCCGCCCTCGCTGGCAGGGCAAGTGCCGTTCCAACTGTATCCATCTCACATCACAATGACCCGCAGGGATCTGGATCGGCCCTCCCAAAGCTTTGTCATTTGTCCGAACAAGTTGGAACGGCACTAGAGGAAAAAGAATCTAATCAGGACGAACGAGGCGGCGGCAATGGCAGCGGAGAGAGGGATGGTGAGGATCCAAGCCCAGACGATCTGTCTGGCCACCCCCCACCGCACCGCCGAGAGGCGGCTGGTCGCCCCCACGCCGGATATGGCACC
>JACQEV010000051.1 GCA_016200385.1 Candidatus Methylomirabilota bacterium | reverse complement strand
GCGACCTTCCACGATGTCCTGGCTGTTCTGGGATTCTTCTATGTGCTGAACCGAGAGATCACCCTCCTTATTGTCACCGCTTTGCTGACCCTTGCCGGTTATTCGCTCACAGATACGGTGGTGGTTTTCGACCGGATCCGCGAGAACCTTCGGGGACGGCGACGAGAATCGCTGGGAGACGTCATCAACATGAGCATTAACGAGGTGCTCAGCCGGACCATGGTGACCTCGCTCACCGTCTTCCTGGTCTTGATCGCCCTCTTCTTGCTGGGTGGTGAGGTGCTGCACGATTTCTCCCTTGCGCTTATCGCCGGTGTGTGTGTCGGTACTTATTCATCCTGGTTCGTGGCCTCACCCATCGTCTATGAATGGCGCAGTTGGGAGCGAGCAAGGGTGAAGGCCCCCGTCAAGGTGAAGGCCAAGGCCAAGGGGTAGGCCGACCTGGAAACCCCCGTTCGGGACGGATTTTCCCGCGGGGCGGCGTTTTCTGGTTGAGGTGCGCCAATGGGCTTGTTTTGACTTTTCCCTTGACAACTCGACTCGCCGCTGTATATAACCCAAAAAGTCTTATAACTTTGCTAAACGACAGACCGCTGCCGGACAGCGGTTGCCGGCCGCGTCGAAGCGGCTGGTGTGGAGGCAGCCGTTGCGAGACGTCGCCGAGGCGATCTTTCGTGAGAGCGCCAGGCTGCAGCTCGCCTTCCTGGAAGGCCACCTGGACTTGGTCGTGCGGGCCGCGGCAGCCATCACGGAGATCTTGCGGGTGGGAGGCAAGGTGTTGCTTTTCGGCAACGGCGGAAGCGCTGCCGACGCCCAGCATATTGCGGCCGAACTGGTGAACCGCTTCTTGCTCGACCGGCCGGCGCTTCCCGCGATCGCCCTGACGACCGACAGTATGGCGTTCACTGGAGGGGATGGAGGAAAGCTCGCCGGGCTTGTAGAATACGCATTCGTGGGGCCCTCCCGATCCACAGCCAGGATCCAGGAGGTGCACGCAACACTCGGTCACGTGCTCTGCCAACTCGTTGAGACCGAGCTGTTCGGTAAACCCTAGACAGAGGGGAGTCCGTGCAGAAAGCGAAGAAATGGGCCGTTCTCATCGTCCTGAGCATCCTCGTCGCCACTAGCCTGCCCGCCGGAGCCCGGTCGTCGCGCGCGACGAGGGCGCGAGAAAATCTCCCTCCATCATCGGTGTCCGGTCGCCCCTCGGATTTCCGAGCCCCCACATCCGACTTTTCACTCTACTCGATCGGTCCCGAGGAGTTGAGCGCCGCTTCGGCCCTCCTGATGGATGGCGACACAGGTGCCATCCTATTTGCTAGAAACCACAGAGAGCGGCGGCCCCCGGCCAGCACGACGAAGATCATGACCGCGCTCCTCATCCTTGAGGAGGGACGGCTGGACGATAAGGTGGTGATCACTGAACGGGCGACTGGCGTCGGGGGGACGGGACTGGGGCTGAAACGGGGCCAGCGAATCAGGCTCAGGGATCTCTTGTGGGCGATCCTGCTCAGGTCGGCGAATGATGCCGCGTTAGCTGCGGCTGAGCATGTCGGCGGGACCGAAGAACGGTTTGTTGCCCGGATGAACTCGAAGGCGATCTCCCTCGGGATGGAGGGAACACATTTCACGAATCCTCACGGGCTTGATCATCCGGAGCACTACTCGACTGCTTATGACTTGGCTCTTCTCGCTCGCCAAGCCCAGCGCAATCCGACCTTCGCCCGCATGGTACAGACCCGGGAAGTTCGTCTTGAAATCGAAACAGGGCGGAACGGAAGAGGCGTGAAACGGAGGCTCCTCCGAACCCACAACAGGCTCCTCGGGCAATTCTTTGGCGCGGACGGCGTAAAGACAGGCTACACCGAGCGGGCAGGCCGCTGCCTCGTCGCGTCGGCCACTCGGGGCGAGCATCAATTGATTGCGGTCCTCCTCAATGACTCCTATCGGTGGACTGAGGCCGCAGTACTGCTGGAGTACGGCTTCGATCTCCTCGGCGGGCGTGCGCCCAGCCTCAGGGTGTTCGGCGGGGGTTCCGGCGATACACAGAAAAGCGAAGGAGGCTGACGCCACTCCCGCGTCGCAGCTCGTCAGCCAAGCGCCTTTCTCCAACGTGCCCCTGGGGTCGTAGCCGCGGGGGTTCCCAAGACTTCATCCGATCCTTCTCCCTCGCCTCCCTGTCTGGCTGCCGCATCTGGCAGTCGAACAGTCCAGCGATCCCGTCGTTACCTATCGTGGCATCTAGGGGCGCAAAGGGAAGTAGGTCTGTATCGTGGGCATGACCGAGCAGCGACTTCGAGAACGGGATGCCTGGTTGGCGCTCAACCTGATCCCCGAAGTTGGAGCAGCGTCGTTTCACCGCCTGGTGAAAGGGCTGGGGTCGGCCGAGGCCGTTCTGACGGCCTCAACGGAGGCGCTCGAGCAGGTTACGGGGGTGAGCCGTGAGGCGGCTCGAGCCGTCGCGGGTTTTCCCTGGCGGGAGGCCCTTGATCGTGAACTGAGGGTCATCGAGACGAGGGGTCTTGACCTGTTACGTTTTGGTGATGAGGGATATCCAGAGCCGCTGGCAACAATCTACTTACCGCCGCCGGTCATCTACGTGCGGGGGATGATTCAGCCGCAAGATCGGGTCTCGATCGCCATCGTTGGTTCCCGGAAGGCGACCTCGTACGGGATCGCGATGGCCGAGCGGATCAGCGGAGAGCTCGCTCTGCGCGGGGTGACGATCGTGAGTGGGATGGCTCGTGGGATCGATGCGGCAGCGCATCGGGGGGCGTTGGAAGCTGGCGGCCCGACGATCGCAGTCCTGGGATGCGGGCTGGGTGTGACCTATCCTCCCGAACACGGCGAACTCTCCGACCAGATCGCCGCAAACGGGGCAGTGCTGAGTGAGTTTCCCGTTTTCGCGCCCCCAAAACCGGACCACTTCCCTCGACGTAATCGGATCATCAGCGGGCTCGCGCTCGGGGTGGTAGTCGTCGAAGCCGGGATCGAGAGTGGGGCGCTGATCACAGCGAATTACGCCCTCGAACAGGGGCGGGAGGTCTTCGCCGTCCCCGGTCAGGTGACGGCGCGATCGAGTCGCGGGTGCCACCAGCTTATCAAGGTGGGCGCGAAGTTGACGGAGGGGTGGGAAGATATTTGGGAGGAGATCGAGCCGCAGGTTGGGTCGCCATCGCAGGTCGGGACTCGTGCAGCAGCAGCGAGCCCTCCCCTTGTGCAGGAGGAAGTCCTAATCGTTGATGCGCTGGAGGCAGGGCCCCTACAGATCGATGACCTGATCGGCCGGACTCGCCTTCCGGCAGGACAGATGGCCTCTCTCCTCCTGTCTCTATTGCTAAAGGGCGTGATTGAAGAGTTACCGGGGAAGAGTTTTGCCAGGCGGCTAAGGCCCGCAAGGAACAGGGTATAGGGTTCAGATGGTTCCTTCTACACCCTCTGCCCTTGACCCTCAACCCTCTCTTTATTAAGGAGGATGAGTGTAGATTGCCTAAGTCATTGGTGATCGTCGAGTCGCCCGCGAAGGCCAAGACGATCGGCAAGTAGCTCGGAAAAGAGTTCGTGGTCAAGGCCTCAGTGGGCCACGTGCGCGATCTGCCCACCAAGTCGCTCGCTGTTGA
>JACQEV010000062.1 GCA_016200385.1 Candidatus Methylomirabilota bacterium | reverse complement strand
GCAGCCAAAACGGTCGCTGCTTCAGGGGCGCGGGAGTCCCAGAGCCAGCCGTCCCACCATACGCTAAAAGCCGAGGCGAAGGAGGCAACCTGGCTTGCGATTTCGGTAGATGGGTCTTCCCGCCGGGAGGTCCTGCTGCTTCGGGGAGAAGTGGCGCAGTGGTCGGCGAACAAGGGATTTGTTCTAACCATCGGCAATTCCGAAGGGATCGTGCTCTCGCTGAATGGGAAGCGGGTGACCCTCGAAGGGAAGCGGGGTCAAGTTATCCGAGACCTCGCCTTACCCGGCGAAGGCGGGCGCGGGACGACGCGGTGAGGGAGAGTAGGGGCATGAATCCTGGTGTCCTGCAGGAGAGCGGGCGCTCAGTTCATCGGCGGTTGAAGATCGGGATCGTCCTGAATCTCTTGTTCGCCCTCACCGAACTGGTCGCGGGCCTGGCCGCAGGGAGCCTCGCCCTCCTCGGTGATGCCTGGCATAACTTCGGCGACGTCATCGGCTTGGTCGTCTCCTGGGTCGCGCTCCGGCAGGTGGAGCGCCCCGCTACAGAGCACAAGACCTTCGGCTATCATCGGGCCACGATCCTGGCCGCACTAGGGAATGGGGTCGCCCTGATGCTCATCACCCTCTGGATCTTCTACGAGGCGATCAGGCGCCTGAAGCATCCCGAGCTGCCGGGGGCCGCGGTGATGATGGCGGTGGCGGGCATAGGGTTCGTGATGAATCTCGCGCTCGCGTTCTCTCTCAGGCGTAAGACCAGGGATGTCAACATCCGGAGCGCCTACCTGCACCTGTTGAGCGATGCCTGTGTGTCCCTCGGTGTCGTGGCGGCCGGGGCCATCATTCTGCTCACCGGCTGGAGCCTGATTGATCCGCTCCTCAGTCTCGTCATCGGGTTGCTGATCCTCGTTGGATCATGGGACATCGTGGCAGAGACCTTGAATGTGTTAATGGAGGGAGTGCCGCGGGGCGTGGATGTCGATCGTCTCTTGCAGGCAGTGCAGAGCTTCCCCGAAGTCAAGGATACGCACGATCTGCACGTGTGGAGCCTCAGTTCCCATGTCTATGCCATGAGCTGCCACCTCCAGGTGGCCGACCTCCCGGTCAGCCAAGGGAACCAACTTCTCGATCGAATCAGCCAGATGCTCAAAGAGCGGTTCGGCATCGCCCACACCACGATTCAACTCGAAGCCGATGCCTGCCCTCCCCAGGAGGCCTGTTCCCTGAACGCCTTGGAGGAGGCGGTTTCTCCGAGGAATCGCTAAAAGGCTTCATTCTTCCGTCTGAGTGGTTCCCTTCCCCTCAGCTTGCCCCCATCCCTTTCCCCACATCTCGTACAGCGGGAGAACGATCAAGGCCCCATATCCCAGCCACATGGCAAGCCAGGAAGCGAGCTGGAGGAGGGCGAAGGCGGGGGACAGATATCGAATGAGCCAGGCTCCCGCGAGATCACCCTGGGAGGAGAAGAACGCAAGGCCGATGAAGGACCACTTCGCTCGCGGACCGAGCGAGGTGGCGATGAAGAGGTGGGCGAGGATGAGGAAGGCGACCCCCATGATGAAGGCGTGGAAATGGGTGGTCTCGAGAAGCTGGACAAAGGTTTTCGGGAAGGCCATCTCCTGTCCCAAATCCCCGCCGCGATAATACGCCACGACCAGATCGTAGGTGGCCCCGATCCGCTTGAACTGGTAGAGACCGGTAGTCAACATGCCGATCGCCATGAAGAACAAGAAGGCGGTGTAGATGATCTTGACCTCCCGAGTGGCCGCGGAGAGACGATATAAAGGATAGGTAAAGTTCTTCAACTGATATCCTTTCTCGAAGTGGCTCCTTCGGTCTCGAATCGGACTGCTTCGGTGAATCTGGGGGTGGTGATCCTCGAGCCGTTGGAAAGGGTCAAGAGGCCCTCGGCCGTCGAAAATCGGCTGAGAACAGCGAAGCCTTGTTCAGGCCCAAATACCACCAGCGCCTTCGTGAGGGCTTCGGCTTCGGTGGCTGTCCGAGCCACGGCCACGCCGAGGGAAGGGAGGCGGACAGGGAAGCCATCCCGTGGATCGATCAGATGGCCGTAGCGTGTTTCCCCGATCTTGTACGACTGGCCGAAGCTGCCAGAGACGGAGAGGGCTTGATCCCTCAGATGGACGACGCTAAGAGGTTCTCCGTCGTCGCCTTGGAGCAGGACGGGCCATGCCTTTCGCTCCGGAGGCGACCCGACGGCAGCGAGACTGCTCCTCCCGAAGTTGATAAAAGCGCGCTCAATGCCCTCTTGGATCAGGAGCTCCCTCAGTCGGTCCACAGCGAACCCCTTGCCGATCCCGCCAAGATCCAGTCGCATCCCGGCCTGTCGCAATTCTCCCCTCCCATCAGGAAGGAGATGGACCTTCGAGATCCCTCTCCGGCTTAGGGCCTCCGCCACGGAAGCGGGTGACGGGAGGGCGCTACGTTCTTCGGCCGCCCTCCAGAGGTCCATGAGGGGTCCGATGGTGATGTCCAGGGCCTCTTCCGTTCCTCTTCCGAGGCGCAGGCAGATCTCCAGGGCCGACCAGAGCTCCCCGCTGGTTTCGAACGGCCCCAGCCCAGCGTGCCGGTTAAGGCGGCTGAGGTCGCTGCCGTCATCATGGGTCGAGAAGACCTCTTCCAGCCGCCGGGCCTCTTGAAAACACCTGCGCAGTAGCCGTTTCCCCTCTTCCTCCGTTTCATGATGCAGAGTGATATCCAATAAGGTTCCCATGACGTAGTGGATCTCCCGCAGAGCGACGGGATGGGCTCGCCCGGAAGGCTTGTGGGAGTGAAGTGCGGCGCTCAGATGGGAAGGTATCATGGCTGACGGGGCCCATCAAGAGGGAGGAACTGCGCAAGGGCAAGGGCCTTCTTGACCCCTCGGCCGATCGACTGGACCGAGAGGGTGGCTCCGGCGATGTTGACGATGTCTCGATAGGGCAGGAGTGGGGCAGCGAGATCCTTATCGTGGTACTGGCGCATGAAGCGCCGTTCTCGAACCTCCCCCCCGTAGGCCTCACGATAGACCATCAGGGCGACGTCCTTGACCTTCCCATTAGGTTTGATGCCGACGATGAAGGTGATGGAGCGGTGTTTCCCGATCTCTTCGACAATGACAGCAATGCCAAGCCGCTCTCCGTTCCGGCGGACTTGGTAGGTCACATAGGCGTCTTCCCAGATCGACGGTCGTGTCCTGCCTAGAAGGTCCCTCATCTTCTCGCGCAGCGCCTCAGTTGAGGGGACGATCTTCTTTTCGAAGGAAGTTCCCTCTGGAAAGACAGCCCTGGGGGCTTCATCCTCAGCAAGAAAGACCCCCTCCTGTGCGGTGAGGAGGTCCGGAGTCAGGGCCATGAGGGCGGGGGTGAGAATGGAGGTCAGGAAGCAGCGCCGGGAGAGCATCATCATCCTTATAGCATGAGAGGGAGCGTGGAGGGTAGAGGAAAAGCCCTCCGAGGCCCGATGTCGTCGCCTCAGAAGCCAAAGGCAACGCCGACCAGCACCGCGTGGGCATCGTCTTCGCTCCCCTGAGCCGTGAGGAAATTGGTGACCTCCGCCAGGCTCCGTCCCCGGTCGGTTTTCGTGTACTCGTAGGCCAGTTGAAAGACGACCAGGGGAGTTGGCCTGTACGCCAGGCCCGCGGTGACCCTATAGAGTTGGCGATTCTCCTGTTCGAGATTGGTGAGAACTCCGTTCTCGAACTCTGCCTCTCGGACGAGGCCGTTCAGCCAGACCTGCTCGCCTCGCAGAATGGCGATGAGTTGAGGGTTCTCGAAGTACTTGCCGAAGATGGTCGGGGTCAGGAACTCCGGCCAGAACCTGTACCGTCCCTCAATCCAGTAGCCATGCTTGTTTCTGGCGAGTCCCGCCAGCCCGAACTCGACCTCGGCCTCGAGCCCCCCGTCGATGCTTTCGTTCTCGGCTTCCTTCTTCACAGCGACCTGGGCGAAGCTACGCGCCACCCGATCGATGTTTCGGAAGTTCGTATTGACATACTCGGCTTCGATCTCGAATGGCCCGATCGTCGTCAAGCCGTCGACGGCGAAGGCGATGAGCGACTCGTCGCTCAAGAACTTTGGGGTGTAGCGCCCATAGTAGAATGAGCCGCCGATCTCCTGGCCAGGAAATGGGCTCCATGCGATGCGGGTTGCGACCGCCTTGCTGTCCTTCACGTCCAGCTTCGCCGTCCCCCTGGATGGCCTGAATTCAGCCTCGAGCTCCAGCTTCTGTGTGTCTTTACGGCGGGCCTGAACGACTTTTTCCACCTCAGCGTCGAGGGCGACCCCGTTGATGACGTAGGCCTGATACGTGAGTTTCCCCATCTCTCCCAGGGGGATGTCGCCCAGGAAGCCAGCCCCCAATTCAGGCCAGGCCGCTTTCACCGGCAGGACCGGCACGCCGCGATCAACCAGAGAGCGTCGGGCGATGTTCCAGCGGTTGTCATCGTGATTGATGTTGAATCGGCCACGCGGGACCAGGACCTGACCGGTCCGGAACTTCAGCCAGGGGTAGAGGTCGTACTGGAACCAGAGCTGCTCAATCGAGATCTCCGATCCATCGGTGCCTTCGATGGCCTCCGAAACCCGTAGTCCGCCCGCCTCGGGCCGAGTCGTCCTCTCGAGTTCGAGTTGGGTGAACCGTTCAAACTCCAGTTCCAGGTAGACCCGCATCGGGTCGGCCGGCTTGGCATCCGCAGTGAGGACGAATCTCCGGAAGGTGAAGGTACTGCTTTGCTCCTTGAGGCTGTTTGACTCAAATCGGACCGAGCCGTACCCGCCGATCTTCACCCGTTCGGCCAGCTCCGAAGAGACCCGCCTGGCCTGTTCGCGCAGGCTCGCCGCTTCTCTCTTGACCTCCTCCTTCTGCGCGGCTTGGGCCGCCTCCACCTCCCGTAGCTTTTGATCCTGTCGTTGTTTCTCCTCCTTCATCTGCAGAATCTGCTTTTGAATATCCTGGAGCTGCTTCTCCAGGTCTTCCAATGTAGCCGCGACTGCCATCCCACCGAAGATCATCACTACACCCAACGCAACGAAAAGCATCAGCAATCGTTTCATGGGTTTCTCCTCTCCTCTCATCAATTGGGTGCTATCGGTTCTTCGCTGGGTTGCCGACACGCCGCCCTTTTCCCTGGACTTGCTCCATCGAGGTTGCTAGACTTGCACTGCCAGGAAGGCCAGAAAAGAGAAGGGCCCTGCGGGGTCATGTGATCGAATGGCCATCCGAGGCAGCAGGCGGCTCCACCGCACCGGCCGCCAAGCAAGGGGCGGTGGGGTCGCCTTCTCTTTAGCGCTTGAACTCTCGAAACAGTTAGAAGCTGCTCTTCTTAATTGCCCTCCTCACGTACCTCCTGTTCCGTGAGCCATCCACACCCTTTCGCCACCCCCTCAGCGGGCGGCCACGTGCTTCGGGATGTCCTGCAGGGCCGGCTTGGGTCGTGCCGTCGCCTTCACCGCCCTCAGGAAGGCCCAGTTCATGATGCCGAGATACCCGAAGTAGGCCACCACCTGGATCACGGTTGGTTCATCGTGATACCCCATGAAGGCGTGGAGCAGCCGCCCGAGGAAGCTCTCGCTGTCCAGGATCGCTTTGGTGCTCCAGGCGGTCATCCCAAGGAGATGAAAGCCGGCTTCGTGAAGGGCCATGAAGATGTGCGCGCACAGGCCGGCCGCGATGAAAATGAGCAGGAAGCCGGTCACGATGAAGAAGCGTCGCAGGTTCAGCCGTATCGTCGAGGCGAAGATCGTATAGGCGATCGCCGCTGCCAGTACCAGTCCCAGGATGGCGCCTGGCATCAGCCCCCCGCCTGAAACCCGGGTGGTAAGGGCTGTGAGAAAGAGGGCGGTCTCCAGCCCCTCGCGCAGCACGGTGATGAACGCGAGGGTCCCAAGGGCCAGAACCTGGCCAGTCGAGATCGCCAACTCGGCCTTGACCTCCGCCTCCCCCTTGAGTTTGTGAGACTGGCGCTGCATATAGAGCACCATGTAGCTCAGGATCGGCACGGCGATGCCAGATGCTGTCGCCTCGAACAGGGCGGCCCGATGGCCTTCGAACTCCACGGCAAGCCTCTGAAAGATCATGGCTAACCCGATGCTGGCCAGCACGCCCACGACTGTCCCAGCCCAGACGTATCGGCTGAGGGCGGGGCGGCCGACCTTCCTCAGGTATCCCAAGAGGATTCCGGTGATGAGGAAAGCCTCAAGTCCCTCCCGAATGGTGATGAGCATTCCAGCGATCATTGTTCCTCCTCTGCAAGTCGTCTCGGATCGGCTCGAAATCGCGCCATTGGGTTAGATGACAATGAATATCATTTTCAACTACCGCCCCGATAAAAACCCCGGAAGTTCCGGGGTATCTCAGCGGGCCCCAACCGCGCGAACCCTTCCCGCTCCCCTATTGGTGTTCGCGCGGCACTCGGGGCAGAGACCGTACAGCTCCAATTTGTGATACCGAAGGGTGAATCCGAACCTGCGGGCGACCTGTTTCTGGAGCGCCTCGATCTTGCAGTTCTCGAATTCAGTGATCTTGCCACAGTCGGTGCAGATCATGTGATCGTGGTGGCGCTCGCTGGAGGCATGCTCGAAGAGGGCGCGTCCCTCACCGAACTGCCGTTCGTGGGCGAGCCCTGCCTCCTTCAAGAGCTTCAAGGTTCGATAGACGGTGACGAGCCCGATCCGGCGGTCCCGGCCGCTGATCCGACGGTAGAGGGCCTCTGCGCTGATGTGGGTATTGGTGACGAAGAAGGCCCT
>JACQEV010000045.1 GCA_016200385.1 Candidatus Methylomirabilota bacterium | reverse complement strand
CTGGAGGGCTGATCGAAAGGACCCGTTCATCTCCAGGCGGCTTCCCTCCATGCTGGCCAATTGGCTGATTTCCGTGACGACCGGGGTTCGGCTTCACGATTACGGGTGCACCCTGAAGGCCTATCGGCGGGAGGTGGTGGAGAACCTTCGGCTGTACGGAGAGTTGCATCGGTTCATCCCCGCCATTGCCAGTTGGATGGGGATCTCTCTTACGGAGGTCAAGACGAACCATCGGCCTCGACAATTCGGACGGTCGAAGTACACTATCGCTCGAACGGTCCGGGTCCTCCTGGATCTGATCACTGTGAAATTCTTCTTGAGCTTTCGGACCAAGCCCATTCAGGTCTTCGGTCTATTGGGGCTCGCGGTCGGCACCGTTGGAGGGTGTCTGCTTGCGTACCTCGCCGGCCTGAAGCTTTTCATGGGCCAGCAAATCGGCGGGCGACCACTTTTGCTGCTCTCGGTTCTCCTCGTGCTTCTTGGGATTCAATTGGTGGGCATGGGCTTGCTGGGGGAGATGGTGGCCAGGGTCTATCACGAATCGCAGGGAAAGCCGATCTACATGGTCAAGAAGATCATTCCCGCCGAACAGGTGCGAGCCGGCGGTGACAAAGCTTAGCGATAGGACTCCGGGTGGCCGCTGGAAGTTCGCGCTCAAATTCCTCATCAGTCTCGGTCTCCTTACCTTCCTGCTGTCCAGGACTGATCTCCACGCAATTTGGGCCCTCCTCAGCTCGCTACGCCTCCCGATATTTTGTGGCTCGTTTCTGCTGTACATTCTTGCCCAAATCCTGAGTTCCCTCCGTTGGCAGTGCCTCCTGCGGGCTGAAGCGATCAACCTGTCGATCTGGAGGCTTACCCTTCTGTACTTTGAGGGGATGTTTTTCAACCTGATGCTTCCGACCCTCATCGGGGGTGATATCGTTCGCGGGTATCAGGTCTTCCGACTCACCCACCGCCACGAAGCATCGCTGGCCTCCATCCTGGTCGAGCGGCTGTCGGGATACGTTGCCATGATCATGATCGCCTGCGTTGCGCTCATCCTCGCCTACCCATTTCTCCGCGACCCGGTGGTGGTCTGGTTGACAGCGGCTTCGGCAGCGGGACTCATCGGGATCATTGCCGGGCTTCTGAGCGATCAGCTCCAGTCGCTCGTCTTCAGGCTGCTCAACAGCGTGGGCCTGGCGCGCTTCCATGAGACGCTCCATCGCCTCTACGAAGCGATCCAGCGCTATTGGGGACACAAGCGCGCCCTGCTGCAGGCCGTTGGCCTTTCCTTAGTCCTGCAGTCATTGGGGATTATCATTTTCTACCTGATCTCGCGCTCGTTGAACTTGTTGGTGCCATTGCGCTACTTCTTTCTCTTCCTCCCCCTGATCAGCGTGGTCTCGATGCTGCCGATTTCTGTTGCGGGGATCGGTGTCCGCGAGGCAAGCTCGATCTATTTCTTCGCCAAGGTCGGATTGGATTCGGCCAGCGCCTTGAGCCTTTCCCTGCTCTGGTTCGCTGTCACAGCGCTTTGCAGCGGTCTGGGGGGGATTGTGTTCCTCATCGGCCACTCCCAACCGGACGGCCACCCCTAAGAGAAGGACACACAGATGCACGTTGCATCATGGTTCGATAGTGTGCTCGAGTGGGATACGGCGGGATTCTACCTGATCAACCGAACTCTCAGAAATGGCTTCTTTGACCTCCTCATGCCATTCATGACTGACAAGTGGAACGCCGCCCTGCCAATAGTCCTCCTCTTTCTATACGTGCTGATCTTTCGACCGAAGCGAGATCGTGTCCTGGCCATATCCTCGATTGCCGTTCTTGTAGTGGCCGACGCAACTGCCCATCACCTCAAGGATCTGATCCACCGGATCAGGCCATGTGAGGTCCTCAAGGGAGCTGTCTGCTCAGGTCCATTCTCTTCTATGAACTATGCGGGTAAGCTGGCCAATGAGACTTTCTTGGTCCTTAAAGGTGTGTGGAAATCGAGTTTGGGAGGGCATGCATTGAATGTCGGAGTTCGCTCCAGTTCATCCTCTTTTCCCTCAAACCACGCCAGCAACGTATTTGCGCTTGCCGCGTTTTTCTCTTATAATTACCGGAAGCTCATGATCCCCTGCTTCATCACAGCCGCCCTGATTGGCTACTCTCGCATCTATCTGGGCGCGCATTATCCGACTGATGTTCTTGCAGGTATCGCCTTGGGGATGCTTGTGGGTTTTTCTGCTGCTATAGTGGTCAGAAAACTTACACGGGTTGGGCAAACCGAAGATCCAATTGGACCGGGCGTGAAAGAGGATTGCCCAGTAGCTCGCCCAAAATCTTCTCAGTAGGCCGTGAAGTCCAGGCGAACGGAGGCGTAGCTGTGAGTTCACAACAGATCCGACTCACCACCCTGTCGCACGGGGCCGGGTGAGCCTGCAAGATCAGCCCGTCTGATCTGGCCCAGGTTCTGGGCCATCTGCCGCGCGTGAGCGACCCGAGGGTATTGGTGGGGACGGAGACATCGGACGATGCGGCGGTGTATCAACTGGATGGCGGCCGGGCGATCGTCCAGACCGTGGACTACATCACCCCGGTGGTGGATGATCCCTATAGCTGCGGTCAGATCGCCGCCGCAAACTCCCTGAGCGACATCTACGCTATGGGCGCCACTCCCCTGTTCGCCCTCAACATCGTTGGCTTTCCCGTCGGCTCGCTCCCGCTCAGTATTCTGGAGGAGATCCTTCGAGGAGGCGCCGACAAGGTCCGTGAAGCGGGGGCCTCGATTATTGGAGGGCACAGCATCGACGACCCTGAGCCGAAATATGGCCTTGTCGTGACTGGGCTTATCGACCCGACGAAGATCGTCAGGAACTCCACTTCCCACGTCGGGGACGACCTGATTCTGACCAAGCCTCTCGGCCTCGGCATCATCACCACCGGTATCAAGCGCGAAAAGGTCGAGAAGGCCACCATCGATGCCGCCGTGGATCTCATGGCGACCCTGAACAGCGGGGCATCCAAGGCCATGGTGGAGGTTGGCGTGCACGCCTGCACTGATGTCACGGGATTCGGACTCCTCGGTCATTTGCACGAGATGACCAGCGGGGGGAAGGTCGGAGCGCGGGTCTTCCTCTCGAGAATTCCCGTCCTTGCGGAGGCCTGGGGGTTGGTCCAAAAAGGGATCTTCCCGGGCGGGACACAGCGAAACCGGGAGTCGCTTCGGGAAGCGATTGTATGGAATCCAGAGATTCAGGAGGAGGCCCAGCTCGTTTTGTGCGACGCCCAAACCTCTGGCGGGCTCCTGATTGCGGTGCCCAAGCAGAGAACCACAACTTTGATCCAGCGCTTGCGGGCGCATCAGGCGCCGGCCTCAGCCCTGATCGGCGAGGTGATCGAAGATCCGGATGGGCGGATTTGGGTGGAGCCGTAGCTCGTAGGTCCTTCCATCGTCCAAGGCAAGTCGTTCAACCCTGTAGTTCGTCACGTACTTGTCTGTCCTCTTAGACATAGTTCATCCATCTTTCCGGCCATTCTGTGTCAGTGATTCCGCACTGCTCGCACCTCTCGCCTCAGGCTCATTCCCTGTAGGTCCTGGACAATCTCGGAACCCCTGAAGGAGTTGCCGATATTCACAGGGATACAGATCAGGCAGTGCGCCACGAGGCTGGGGCCAAGACGTGGGTTTCAGATAGCTAGAGAGCGGTTAATCGGAAGGTGGGTCAGCAGGCACCTTGCACCATCAGATGGCCCGCGGAGGACGGCGAAGGCGCGAGACCTGCATGGTAACAATCCGCAAGGCGAGCGCAGCAGCCATGGCGGCGACAAGGAACACGAGGGTTCCATCCGAGAGGGTTGGGATAATCGATATATCGGAAGGGGTGACGGCGACGCCGGCGGGGCCGGTCCCCACCGGGACCGTGGCGGTAACCGTATTGTTGAAGGTCGCGATGACGGAGACGGTGTTGGAACCGGAGTTGGAAAAGTAGGCGAAGAGCCCATTTGGGGTAATGGCGATCTGCTCTGGCGCCAACCCAACAGGAGTAAGGGCTACCACCACGTTGGTTGCAGTATTAATGACGGACACATGTCCCGACCCGGCGTTCGCCACGTACGCGAGAGGGACAGCTTCTGCAGCATCCGGTAGCTGGCACAGGACCAGGGCGGGATAGACGATACCGGCGAGAGTCCAGCGCCGCAGGTGGAGGACAGCATCTTTCGAACGATCAGCTTGCCTATGGTCGATCGGTCTGGTTTCGCCCATCTTTAGCCGGGCATACCCCTCTTGCCATAGCCATCCCCCCGCTACGTCGCATGAATCCCCAAGAACAAAAATCGGGCCAAGCACTATGTGTCAAGGAAAATTTCCGCCACAGCCATTGGCCCGACTCATCTGATAATCAGGCCCGCATACCCAACGACGCTTGTATAATCTTTGGTGACATCGCCCGAGGTGGCGTAGCCCGCCAGTTCGGCAGAACTGGCCCCAAGCTCTCGTGCCGCTACCAACATAGCGGTGGTCGGATGAAATCCACACATCGTAATCCCCTCCCTCTTTACGACTCGATGCAGGCGTTCGGGATCCAACGCAACAATAGCATCGATCGCTTGTTGATCCTTCAGCTTGGCTTGCGCGTGATCGATGTAATGACTCATATCGCTCGAGGCGACCACGAGCGCAGATCGGTCCGCATGCGCGACCGCCTCGGCGATGGCCAACCCGACGTCTCGGCATGCCGCAAATTCGCTGCTGAAGAGGCAGATCGGCACGAAGGAAAAGGGAATGCCAAACGCCTGAAGCAGGGGCAGCTGAACCTCGATGGAGTGCTCGCGCAGGTGACCCAGATGATCCTCCTCGATGATCTGCGAATTCCTCTGAATTGCCCTTGCAAGGTCGGTGTTGATTGGGACCTGTCCCAAGGGAGTCTCCCATGCCCCATAGGTCATGATCGCCACGCCTGCCCCCAAGCCGGTATGGTTAGGTCCCAGGATGACGAACACGTCCGGAAAGGCAAGGCGGGCATAGACCGCTCCAGCGACCTTCCCGGAGTAGATATAGCCCGCGTGGGGGACGACGGCCCCGATGGCACGTGCCCTCGTTCCGTCTCCCTTAATCAGATCGGCGGCCTGTACCCTCAGTCGCTCTCGGCTGCCCCCATAGAAGGACCCGGCCACTGCTGCCCGTCGAATCATGGTGAGCCTCCGAGGACCTGTCAGAACTCCCGACTGGGGCTCGAGCTGAGACGAACCCACTTGAGCTGCCTGGCTAGGCCATCCTCAAGGGTCACCCGGGGCCGGTACCCCAGTACGCGGCCAGCCAGGGTCACATCAGCGAAGGTGTGACGCACATCGCCCTTCTGGGCCAGGATATGACGGCGGCGGACAGGTTGACCGACGAGCCGCTCCAGCAGCGATAAGGCGTCGTTAATCGTGATCCTCGCGCCACCCCCTATATTGAATGTTCCACCCTCCGCCTCCGGCTTCAAGGCCAAGAGGTTCGCCTCCACCCCATCCGAGACGTAGGTGAAATCACGCGTTTGTTCGCCATCGCCGTAAATGACCACTTCCTCCCCGGTAAGGATGGCGTGAATGAATCGTTGAAACGCCATATCGGGACGCTGGCGCGGACCGTAGACGGTGAAATACCGCAAGGCGACGACCGGGAGGCCGTCGTTCAGATGATAGAGAAGGCAGAGCTGTTCCGCCCCGAGCTTTGTGACCCCGTAGGGTGAAAACGGTCGCGGGACGACCTCCTCACACAGGGGAAGCGTTGAGACGGCGCCATACACTGAGGAGGAGGATGCGTAGACCACACGGCGAATCCTTCCGAGGTGGGCCTTCGCCGCTTCGAGGAGCCGCTGGGTGGCAAGAATATTGTTCCTCAGATATTCGTCAAACTGCTTGCCCCAACTTCCCCGAACACCGGGCTGCCCTGCCTGATGGAAGACAAACTCAATCCCGTCGAAGAGGCCGGCCAGGTCGGCCTCGAGCAGATCGGCCTCAATAAATCGGAACCGGGGACGCGAAAGGAGGTTCGCGAGGTTGGCCTCCTTCAGTGAACGCGAGTAGAAATCGATAAAGCCGTCGAGGCCAATGACCTCATGCCCTTCATCGAGCAGCCTCTCGCACAGATGAGAGCCGATAAAACCTGCAGCCCCAGTTACGAGAGAACGCGGCTTGTCCGACATCGATTTCCTGTGGCGAGGATAGCCGAGGCCGCGGCTGCCACCTCCTCTTCAGAGATCGAGCGCATACACAGACGATCGTCTCTGATCTGGCACCGACGCTTCAAGCATGGGCTGCAGGGAAGAGGGACACGGAGAACAGCGCCCTCGCTTCCGTACGGACCGTTCAGACGTGGATCGGTCGGGCCAAAGAGCGCGACGAGGGGGGTTCCCACTGCCGCTGCAAGGTGCATGGGGCCGGAATCGACAGTCACGAGAAGGTCGATACGCTTCAGGAGGGCGATCAGGAGTTTCAGGTCCGTCCGGCCTGCCGCCACAAATGGGGCTGGATGCATGCGGGCAGCAAGATGGTTGGCCAGCGGAAGATCCGATGAGGATCCGATCACAAGGATCCTGGCCCCAAAGCGTTCCGCGAGCATGTCGCCCAGGCGCGCGAACCGCTCCTCCTCCCAGAGCTTCGTTCGCCATCGAGCGCGGGGGTTCAGGGCGATGACCGGGTCACCGGGCCCGACCCCTGCCTTGGCCAGGAGGGCCTCGGCTCTCATCCCGTCATCGGCCCTAGAGGGGAAGACGAAGGCTTTCGACAGCGGTTCCGCCCCCAAAAATCTGGCAGCCTCCAGGTACCGGTCGACCGCATGCATCGGTCGGGAGGGAAGTGGTACGAGATGGGTCAGAACCCTCCGACTTCCCTCTCGGGCGCTGGCAAAACCGACCCGAAACCGTGCTCCTGAGAAGACCAGCATCAGGGCGCTCTTCATTAGTCCCTGCAGGTCGACAACCAAGTCGTACCGACCCCCACGCAGTTCAGCCATGAGTCCGCTGATTTCTCGCAGCGCCGAGGGCCAGCGCAACGGGGCCAGCGACTCCAGAGCCCATCGCCTACGTCCTGAAACGATGACCCTGTCCAGAAAGGGATGGCCGAGCAACAACTCTGCCGCCTCTTCTTCTACCAGCCAGGCAACGTGCCGGTCGGCGTACCGCTGCCGGAGCGAGGTGAGAAATGGAAGTGCGTTGACTACATCCCCGAGCGAGCTCGGCTTGATGATCAGGATTCGTTCCACCTGCTCCATCGGCGGAGGGCCGTTCTGAGCGAACGCACTCATCTCGTGCCGTTCCTTTTCAGAATCCACTCGGCAGCGGCTGCCAAGTCCGATGCGACATGGCTTGGCCTTGGACCGCCTGTTTCCTGAAGCTGAGCCAGCGCCTGGCGCCCGAATCCGGTCAGCACCAACACCGATGGAAGGCCCAGTCGTTCGGCCAGCATCATGTCGGTCGCCTGGTCCCCTACGACATATGACCCGGCCAGGTCTATCCGGAGCTCATAGGCCGCCTGGTGGATCAAGCCGGTCCTGGGTTTCCGACAGAGGCAGCTGCGTTTGTACGGAAAGCGTCCTTCTTCAGGATGATGAGGACAGTAATAGAACGCATCTGCCGATCCTCCGTCCTGGGCGAGAATCTGCAGAAGCCGATGGTGCGTGGCTTCGACGAGCTCTTCCGACGCATCACCTCGGGCCACTCGCGACTGGTTGCTCACGACGATGCGGAGAAAGCCTGCCTCCCCAAGGCGCTTCAGCGCGGTTGCCGCACCATGGACCGGTTTCATCAGTTCTGGGCGCTGGATGGGTCCCACTTCCTCGTTGATGGTACCGTCCCTGTCGAGGAAGACCGCGGGGGCCTTCCGGACGTCCCTGTCGTTTGTAGCATCGGCCTTCTCGAGAAGCGCCTCTGCCGCGACCACCACATCTTGCACGCTGAGCGCCCGCATGCACCGATGGTCAATCGGGCAGTCGCGGTAGTGGCAAGGGCTGCACGCTGGCGGATCGCGGAGAACGCGATGATTCGGCCCGAGAGGGCCCGTCCGATGGGGATCGGTCGGACCGAAAAGCGCGACACATGAAACGCCCAAGGCTGCAGCGAGATGCATTGCCCCCGAGTCATTCGTTACGAGGAGACGGCACCGCCCGAGCAGGCGTGTGAATGCTGCGAGAGTGGTCCTCCCGCCCAAGTCAACCGCCGTTCCACGCATACGGTCTCGGATGGCCCTTGTTAATGGGGCTTCCATCGGCGAGCCGAACAGGAGGATGGTAGCTCCTAGGCGGTCGCCCAGGCAGTCGGCCGCTTCCGCAAATCGTTCGACAGGCCAGCGCTTCGCCGCCCCATAGGCGGCCCCAGGCGTAATCCCGATGAACAGCGCGTCAGGCCCTACGCCTGACGCGGCGAGGAGCATGTCGGCTTCCGTATCGCTCTCTTTCGGGAGCGTGAGACGTGTCGGGCGCTCCCACGCGTCCCACCGTAGGGCGCGGAGGAGGCCAAGGTAGGAGTCCACCTGATGCAGCGAGCTGCCACCCGTGCGGCACACGCCCACCGTCAACAGCGCTCCTCGCCCGTCGGAGACATATCCGATCCGGTGTGGAATTCCTGCCAGGGTAGTGATCAAGGCTGTCCGAAAGCTATTCGGCAAAAGCAAGGCCAGTTCAAAGCCCCGTCGCCTGAGGACAGTCACTGCCCACGCGAGCTGATTCCGGCTTGGCGCCTCGACGAGCGCGTCGACGAGCGGTGAGGCCCGACAGAGCCCGCTCACCCACGGACATGACAGGAGCGAAATTCTTGCGGCTGGAAAGGAGCGCCGGAGGTTGGCGAGCGTGGGGATGGCAAGGACTGCGTCGCCCACCCAATTCGGCCCGACGACCAGAATAGCTCGAAGCCTGTCAGCTTCGAAAGTCCGCCGGACCCGCAGTCTTTGCACGTGCGCCTCCGAGCATCTCCTCAACGAGTGGATGAGACCCATGCCGAAGCGGAAAGTGACGTCAGCACGACGCGGCCCATGGAGGCTACACGTATCGTGGCGGCAACGAGCATTCGCTGTCGGGGGTCGAGTGGGGAGCCGTGGGGTGAGATCTTACCACTAGGCGACATTGACTGGGCCGACACACGTCGCCCCCTCCATCTGGTGCCGGGTGGGCAGCGGCTGCGTCTTCCACCTGCGATGGATCCAAAGCCACTGGGCCGGCTCCCTTCGGACAAACGCTTCGATGGCCCCGGTAAAGGCAGCGGTGTTGGCGACCAGATCTGCCTTCAGGCGCCCGGTCCTGATCAAGGAGATTTCCTCCCCCACGACGATGGTGTGACGGTCCCTCCCATTCCGGAAGATAGCGACCGGAAGGACGGAGGCATCGGTCCTGAGGGCCAAGAGCGCCGGTGCGAGGGCCGTGCAGGCTGGAAGACCGAAGAAATCAACGAACACCCCCTCCTTCCACGTAATGTTTTGATCTATGAGGATCCCGATGCTTTCGCCCCGATGCAGCGCCCGCAACAGCGTCGGCATCGCCCGTTTCTTGGGAAAGACCCTCGTTCCGAAACGGGCTCGCAGGCCGTTTATGGCCCTATCCAGGTATGGGTTATCCAGTGGCCGCGCCACGATGGAGAGCGGCTCTCCCATCAGGGCCGACACCACTGGAAGCACTTCCCACGAACCAAGGTGCGCAGTGATGTATATGACTCCCTTGCCGCGATCCTTGGCCCTTTTGAAGTGCTCATACCCCTCAATCCGGACGAATCGTTCGAAGTTGTCTCGATTGATCTTTGGGATCTTGCAGGTCTCAACCAGAGTGCGGCCTAAGTTGACAAAGGTGGAGCGGGCCAGTCGATCAATGGCCGCGTCGGAGAGTTGGTCACCGAAGGCCCGACGCAGGTTCTCTTGCGCAATGACCCGATGCCTACGGTCCAAGCGATAGGCGAGCGCCCCCAACCCCTCTCCTGCCGGATAGGCCAGCATAGGAGGTAGGTAATGCAGGCCACTGGCGAAGGCCATCGCGAGGAGATATTCGAGATAGGCAGTGACGCCGCCTTTGGCCTCTGGATTCATGAGGTGTTCGGTTTCACCAGGTCGCTCACCATGCGGTCCAGGATGTCTTCTCCCTCCAGCAATTCGAGAGAGATCGACAGGGCGTACAAAGGCACTGCATCCTTCCCTCGGTTCAGGCGCGCTAATTTTACCATATCTTTTTCTGTCGTGACCATCAAAGTGGCACCGGCCTTGAGGGCCGCCTCGGAAAGGGCCTGAAGATCGGTGGCAGAATAGACGTAGTGATCGCGGAACGTACGGTGGGCCAGGATCACACTGCCGAGCTGGACCAGGGTTGTCTCGAACCCTCTCGGGTTGGCGATGCCAGAGAATGCCAACACGCGTTGACGATGGAGATGTTCTGGGGGCAGGCATTCGTCCCACTGGGGGCCGACCAAACCGACAGAGCGATGTGCCGCTAGAGCGATCGGGGCTGTCTTCGCATACCGCCGGACCGCCTGCGTGACTGCGCTCAGATCACGTGCGGAGTCGGCGTGGGTAATAACCAAGAGGCCAGCGCGTTCGAGCGCCTCCGGCGGCTCCCTCAACAAACCGGAAGGAAGCAGCCGACCGTAACCCAAGGGATTTGTCGCATCGACCAGAACAATATCCAGATTGCGATGTATCCTGAGATGCTGGAATCCATCGTCCAAGACGATGATTCCGCATCCCAACCGTTCGATGGCAACTCGACCGACCAGATACCGGTCCGCCCCGGTCAAGACGGCAACGCCAGGAAGATGCCGGGCTAACACGTACGCCTCGTCGGCCGCCACCGGTGGCTCGCAGAGCAGCCGCTCGCCATCGCTGACGATCACGGGCTTGGTGGAGCCACCCCGATAGCCACGGAGGATGATCGCGACGCGGTGACCCCCCTTGTGCAGCCGTCGCGCTAGCATGTCGACGAACGGGGTCTTGCCGCTTCCGCCGGCGATGAGATTGCCGACGCTCACGACCGGCACCGGCAATCGCCGAGCGCCGGCGAGACCTCGAGCGAACAGCGCTGCACGGAGTGAAACCAGTGCTCCATACGCATGTGAGGCGGGCTGCAGCGCCGCCAGCCAGGCACGGGCGGTCCAGTCTGTCTGGGCAACCGCCATGCAGCGGAGGGTCCAAGCTGACAGTGCCTCCACTGCTCTCATGATACGAACCTTTCCAGCAGGGCCACTGTCCGCTCGCACGCCCCCCTGTGCGCAGCCAGGGCCTCCATTGCCGCTTGACCCATTCTTTCCCTGGCCGAAGGGTCGCGGAGGAGGCGGGCAAGCTGCCCGGCAAGCTCCTCCCCATCGTTGACCTGCAGGGCCGCCCCACACTCAACGAACAATGCACTGGCTTCAGCGAAATTATCCATGTGAGGGCCGAAGAGAACGGGGCGGCCGCAGAGCACGGGCTCGAGCAGATTGTGACCACCCCTGGGGACCAAGCTTCCTCCAATGAAGGCAACGGTGCCGATCGAGTAGAGCGCCGACAGCTCACCAACGGTGTCGAGCAGGATCACTTCTTTTTCCCCGTCTCGGGCCTTGGCCAGCGCGGTTCGCCTGATAACGGACAAGCCGTTGGCAGCGATGACGGCCTCTACCGCGGCAAGCCGGTCGGGATGGCGGGGGGCGAGGATAAGCAAAAGGCTGGGGAACTCCCGGCGCAGGCGCACGAATGCCCGGACGAGGACTTCCTCCTCACCGGCATGGGTGCTTCCTGCGACGACGACCGGTCTGGAAGGTTCAATGTTCAATTCATGACGCCACTGTTTGGCGAGTGAGGACACATGACTCTGAGGGGCCGCATCGAATTTGAGGTTCCCCACTACATGAACTCGCTCGGGGTTGGCACCTAACGCGAGAATCCGCTCGGCGTCTGTGCCGGTTTGCATACAGAAGAGATCTATGCCCTGGAGAACTCGGCGGAAGAAGGGCCGGACGAGCCGGTAGCGCCGAAAGGAGCGCCCCGAGATTCGACCATTGATGACCGCAACGGGAATCTTCGAAAGCACGCAGGCTTGTAGGAAATTTGGCCAGATTTCCGTTTCCGTCAGGAGGACCAGGCGCGGTCTGAAGGCCGCCAGGGCCCGATGAACGATCATCGGGAGGTCAAGGGGAAAGTAGACGATTCCCGCTGCCTGTCGCAGGGATCGTCTGGCGACCTCGCGCCCCGTGCCAGTAACCGTGGAGACCACAAGCGACAACTTCGGATGACTGGTCGTCCAGCGATTCGCCAGGATGGAGGCCGCGCCAACCTCCCCCACCGACACCGCATGGAGCCAGACGGGATGAAGCTCCCGAAGCCGTGAGACGAGCGCATCGGGGTAATACCCCAGCCGCTCCCGCCACCCTTCTCGGCGGCGGCGGCTTCCAAGGGTGCCCAGGAAGATGGAAGGGGACCAACCGAGCAGAACGAAGGTCAGCAGGAGAGAGTAGGCATAGTACATCCCGCGGCACCGCCTGTTACCGATTCACCTTGAAGTATTCGTCGGCCTCCATCGTGAGGAGATCGAGACGTTCTTCCAGCAGCTCCTGGTACTTCGCCATCTCGACCTTGCTCGCCATCCGATCCACATAGATCGGTTCGCCCCAGACATAGACGGCACGCGAAAACGGGAGCGGCAAGAGGAACGCATCCCAGCTATTCAGAAACCGGCGTCGTGACGCACTAAAGCTAACCGGCACGATAGGCGCCCCACCAAGCTTGGCCAGCTCGATGACGCCAGACTTGACCTTTGCCCGTGGCCCTTTCGGGCCATCCGGTGTAATGACAATGGTCAAGCCGTCCTTGAGCGCGCGAACCATCTGCTTGAACGCGCGAACCCCCCCTCGCGTCGCAGAGCCTCGGATCACCGTTGAACCCAGGATCGTGGCGATCCGGCTAATGTACTCCCCATCCCGATGTTGGCTGATGAGGATCGCCCGCGAGTGATCGGGATAGAGAAACGGCATCATCAGAAGACGACCATGCCAGAACGCGACGATGATCCGCTTGCCATG
>JACQEV010000400.1 GCA_016200385.1 Candidatus Methylomirabilota bacterium | reverse complement strand
CGACCCACCGCCAGGAAGCGATTGGCCAGGACCAGGCCGGAGGCGGTGCATCCTGCAGCGACTTGGCGAGTTGCTGCACGGTGTGAAGTTCCGTATACCCGACAAGTCGGCCGATTCGCAGGGCAAGCGGGGGTGGGAAGCCGAAGCCCCCCGCCGTCCTCCCGGGGCCACCGTACCCTCGGATATAACCATCCGCCAGCTTCACGAACATCCCCGGCTTCTTCAGGCCGGTGCGAAAGTCCGGATCTACCATGACGTCGATGATCTGGGTGAGACGGAGGGTCTCGCCGTCCCAGCGCATCAGAACCGGCAGGCCGGCATACTGCCCGACGATCCGCCCGGAGGCGGTGACCGCCAAGTAGATATGCGGGTCTCCCCCAGGGTTGTCGCGAAACTTCCAGTGCCAGTGCTCGAGCGACCGCTCGACGTCGAAGACCTTCTTGAAGAGCGCGAGGATCTGCCCCTCGTCGCCCGGCCGGTAGGGGCGGACCGTCCAGGGCTGCTGGGCGACCTCGGCAGGCACCTGGCTCGTGTCGCTCAGGCCCCGGCCTTGGCTTCGACCTTCCAATGGTGCTCCAACTGGCAGATCCCCACGGCGAGGAACGGCTGATTGATCCAGAAGGTGCATTCCTTTCTGCGCTGATCGTAGGGGTGCAGGCCGGTCTGGTCCAGGAGGAAAACCATGATGTAGTATTCCCCCGAGAGCAGTTGCAGGTTGGGCAGGATGAGGGTCACCTTCCCGGAGGAGGTGGGCAGCCCCACGCCCTCCACGTGGGTCCCGATGCCATAACACCTGACGTCGTCATTCCTGCAGATGATGACGCCCACGTGGATGACAGTGGGCGGGTCCGGGACTTCGTAGGAGACGGTGATCGCCATATTCTCACCCGTCTGAAACTGGTTCCGGGGCGCCGACTCGCCCTCGACGCTGAGGATGACTTCCGTGATCCAGGGAAATTGCCTGGGACCAGCCTCAGGGGCCTGCGGTGACGGCGCGACTTCCCTGGCGGCGACCTCCTGAACCATCCGCTCCCGGAGATAGCTCTCATATTCGTCCACAACCCGTTGGGCGCCCCCCATCAGGGCGATCTTCCCGTCGCGTAGCCAGATCACCCGTTCGCAGATCGTCCGCACCTGGTAGAGATTGTGAGAACAGAAGAGGATCGTCTTTCCCGCCTCGTGAAAACTGATGATCCGGTCAATGCACCTCTTTTGAAAGTATTGATCGCCAACGGCCAGGGCCTCGTCAATGATCAGCAGGTCGGGATCCACGCTGGTCGCCACCGCGAACGCCAGGCGGACATACATGCCGCTCGAGTACATCTTCACCGGCCGATCCATGAAATCGCCGATCTCTGCGAAGTCAGCGATCGCCGGGAAGCGTGACTCCATCTCCCGTTGGCTTATCCCCATGATCGCCCCATTCATGAAGGCGTTCTCCCGCCCAGTGAACTCCGGATTGAATCCCGCCCCCAACTCCAGGATGGCGGAGATTCGCCCGCTGGTCTGCACACTGCCGTCCGTCGGCCTGACCGTCCCGGCCACGATTTGAAGCAGCGTGCTTTTCCCCGCGCCGTTATCACCGATCACGCCGAGCGTTGAGCCAGCCGCGACCTCGAAGCTCACGTCCCTCAAAGCCCAGAACTCCTGGTGAAGCCTTCGCCTCCCTCTCATAAGGTACTCTTTCAACCGGTCCTTCGGCTTCGAGTAGATCCGGTAAACCTTCGAGAGATTGCGAGCCCGGAGTGGGATCATCAGATCACCTCAGATCACGTCGGCGAAGGCCCGTTGCATCTTCCTGAAGATGACGTAGCCGCCGGCGAACGCCAGCATCGAGCTATCGCAACTCTTGGTAGGCATAATAGATCGAAGACCCGCCTGGTGAGGTCACCTGCTTAAACACCGGCCATGAATCTATCACGTCGATCGCTTCATTTGCAAAAAAGAGCAGCAGCAACGCTGCGAGCACGGCCGTCCTGACAGTCCCAAGCGCCTTCAGCGTGGCGCCGGTTGTGGCTCCCCAGGCTGCCACAACGATCACGCCGGGTACCAGCGGAATGTGAAACCGGCTGTCGCCCAAAGAGATCAGGTACATTATTACACCGCCAACCACTGCAAGCAGAGCGATCCGTACACTGCATTCTCGCCAGCATGCAACGGCACCATACAGCGCCAAGGGAACGAGCAACAGCCAGCCAAGAAAATAGACCGCCAAGATCGTTCGCATTTCGACAGCGCCCCGTTCACCAAGCCATCCACGAGAATAGAGGAAAATAATATCCTTATGTTCACTGGTCATCAGGAACCCCAGGCGGAGGAACATGAGTTGCCCAAATCGAACAGGGTTCGTGAAAATCCACTCCAGAGCAGTCCTCCGATAGAAGGCGTCACGCTGAAATTCATCCACAAATCGATGGGTGGAGATAGCGGTCGGAACGACAAAGCGGCCGATTGCCTCAGGATTATTCCCCACGTACAAGTTGAAGCCGGCGTTCGAATCTCCAATCGTCCAAGATCCGAACGTCCGTTTGGTCTGCGCCGCCCATAGCAGTGGCAGAATGAGCGATGCGACCACAAGGGCAACGGCCGCGCGTCTTCGGCCGTACCCAAAGAGGCCGAGGCCAACAAAAGGACCGACCGCACCTAAAGGCGTCCGAACAAGGCTCAGCCATCCACACACAAAACCAGCGGCGAAGGCAAGAGAGAGTCCTTGATTTCGAAGCAGCAAGAAGGCCGCCGCCAACACCAGCGCAAAGAGGGTTGCGGCGAAACCATCGGAACCTAGCACGACACTATGGTATGCAACGCCAGGATAGAGAGCATAAAGAAGCCCGGCCCACCATCCACGGCGATGTCCCGCGACGACTGCGGTGGCCCAGGCCAGAACGGGGACTGACAAGGCGTTCAGGAATCCCAATGCCATCGCAGCACCCACAGGTGAGTGCCCAAAGAGAGAATAGATTAGAGCCAGGAAGAGGGGGAAGCCTACCGGTCTAGACAGCGTCTTCATCTCGCCAGTTGCGGCAATTCCCCATCCCAGCGCGTCGTAGGCTTTTATGTCTTCCAGAAGAGCCCCTTGATGGAACCTGGACAACGCTACGCCACGCACGAGCACCGCCACGACAAAGATGAGGAGGAGCGCGACAGCACTGAGCCTGCACGTCTCCGAGCGGTCCTTAGATGTGACTCCATCATCGTGACGAGGGATAGGAGCTTCGCCCCGCCTGGAAGTGCATTCCTTCAGCTTGTCCTTCGGCTTCGAGATGATCCGATAGACCTGTGAGAGATGGCCAGCCCGGACTGCAATCATCGGGTCGCCTCAGATCACATCGGCGAAGGCGCGTTGCATCTTCTTGAACATCGCATAGCCGATTACGAAGGCGAGGATGGAGCAGAGCATCAGCACCATCAGCGATCGTGGATTTGGAAGCTGCCCTCTCAGGATCAGGGCGCGGTAGGCATCGACGAGGCCGGCCATCGGGTTGAACACCGTCAGGAAGCGCAGCCCTTCCGGCAGCAGGGTGGGAGGATAATAGATGGGGGTCAGGAAGACCCAGAGGGTAAGAATCAGCCCGATCATCTGTCCCACGTCCCGAATGAAGACGTTGATGCCGGCCAGCATCCAGGATAGGCCCACAGTGAACAGAAACTGAAGGAGCAAGATCCCAGGCAGCAGGAGAAGCAGCGGACCAAAAGAATGACCGGTGGCCAGCAGCGCCAGGAAGAGAATCGACAGCCCGATCAGCTCGTTCACCATGCCGGAGAGAACCAGATAGATTGGGAGGATCTCAGAGGG
>JACQEV010000407.1 GCA_016200385.1 Candidatus Methylomirabilota bacterium | reverse complement strand
TCCTCATGCTGCATTTGAAGCAGGAGGGGGTGGGCCGAAGCCCCGATTGGAGGAGGAGGCCGGCCAGGCTCCTACCTGCCAGCGTGGCCGTCTCCTGCCTGGCGGTGTTGCTCAGTGCGCTGTTCTTCGTCGTCATCCCGCGGGCCGGCCGAGCCTTTCTACCCGGTACGGCAGCGACAGGTATGATGCTGACCGGATTCTCGGAAAAGGTCCAGTTGGGCAGCTTCGGCAAGATCCAGACCGAGTCGGGCATCGTCATGCGGATCAGGCTGCCGGACGTGCGGCTTGAGGATGTCCGATGGCTTCCCCTCCGTTGGCGCGGGGTGGCCTTCGATCGATTCGACGGAAGCACCTGGACGATGACCAATCCGGAGCGAGAGGTGCCCGAGCGTAGCCGCAGTGGATCGGCCACCTTAGAGACTCCCTCCGGTGCGGGGCGGCTGCTCCGCCAGGAGATCGAGCTGGAGCCGATCGGCACAGATGTCTTGTTTGCCGCGCCCCGGCTACTACAACTGATGGGGAGTTTCCCGCGTCTTTTCACCGATGCCGCGAAGAGCGCCAGCCTCCCCAGTCCTCCTGTTCACCGCATCACGTACCTGGCCCTGGCCGGGCTGGAGGCCGCCGATCCCCTCGCCCTGGAAAGTGCGGGGGGCGCCTATCCCGCCGCGATCCGGGAGACCTACCTTCAGCTCCCGCCACTGGCGCTAAGGGTGAAGGCGCTGGCTGAAGAGCTGGCCCGTGGCGCGCGTCACCCCTTCGAGGTTGCCCATCGGGTGGAAAGTTACCTCCTCGAGGGGTATCGCTATACTCTCAATCTGCAGAGGGACAGCCGCTACGATCCGCTCGAGGACTTCCTGTTTGTTCAGCGCGCAGGCAACTGCGAGTACTTTGCCGCCAGCATGGCGGTGTTGCTCAGGGCTGCTGGAGTTCCGGCCAGGGTGGTGAACGGTTTCCAACGGGGGGAGTGGAACGAATACGGCGGGTACCTTGTGGTGAGGCAGCGGGATGCCCATTCCTGGGTGGAGGTCTACTTCCCTCGGCAGGGATGGGTTACCTTCGATCCATCGCCGAGAGGGAGCGGTGAAGCAGCCCGGAACGGTCTTCTCGCCCGGGTCTCTCGATACCTCGACGCGCTCGGGATGCGGTGGGACCGCTACGTGGTTGCCTACAATCTCTCCGACCAGCTTCGCCTCGTCTCGGTTGCCAAGCGGCGAGCGGATCTGCTCCGGTGGCAGGCAATCGGGTTCCTCGGGGGATTCGAGGAGGCAGCGAAGGGCGCGGCACGCGCTCTGACCGCTAAGCTACAGTTCTCCGCGCTATTACCGCTCGCGCTGGCCGTAACAGGGGTAGGCCTGCTGCTGAGATTGCGAAGGGGGCCATTCGGCTGGCGCTTCAGGAGGAACAGTGGCCGTGGAGCGGTGCAGTTCTACCGAGAGCTACTTGGCGTGCTCGCGCGCAAAGGGTTTGTCAAAAAGGAAGGCCTCACCCCGCGAGAGTTCGCCGCAGCCGTAGAGGCAAAGGGCTGGCCGGAACTTGCTGAGGTCTCGCGGGTCGTCGAGATCTACTACCAAGTCCGGTATGGCGGGCGACACCTCGCCGGGTCAGAGCGACGGCAGATCGACTACGTCATTCGCCGCCTCGCCGAGGCCCATATGGAGACCTCTACTGGGTCGCCCAGATAACTCCCCTTGAACCTACCACCGGCAATCATCGCTAGCAGCCGCTCAGACACTTGGTCGACCCTGTGCCTCGGGAAGTGTGATCGGCAACGGCCCCGTCCGGAAATCAACGAGCACATACTGGTGTCGGGCTCTCTGATCGCGGGACGCTTTTGGGAGGGAGCCAGAAAAGGGACCGGGACTGCCCCGGCCCCTTCCACCCTGGCTATTCGACCCTCCTCGAAGATGAGCTGCCCTCCCACAATCTTATTTCTCGCCACCGGTGGTGAACGTTACTTTTGCGGTCACAAGCGGCTCCCACGGCACATGGTTGTTGTAACTCAGGACAACGATCGCCTTGTGCGCGCCCGGCTTCAGGCCCTTGAGTTCCAGCGAAGTCGCTGCGCTATGGTAGATTCCCTCCTTCTCCATACCGCGGGGGATTTCGATGCCAGGCCTGAAATCCTCCCGGTCGAGAAGCACATGGTAGTGGGCTTCCTCTCTTGACTTGGCATCTGCTGCTGCGACGATTTTTACCCCCGTCGATTCCCAGGTGATTTTGACGGTGTCGCCAGGGAAGCTCTCACCACTCTTCGGCGATGTGATCTTCAGGGTTGGCCCGGCTTGCGCCCAAACCCAGAACGCGGCCAGGACGAATACGAGCCCGACGATTCCAGCCATGACCATGAACCTTTTCTTCTGCGTGACCATCTTTACCCTCCTCACATATCATGTTGAACCGCAGCCTCAATCTATGTAAGTGGCTGGTGTCTCTTTACCCCTCACGTCCTCTCACGGACGGACCATGAAGAAACCGAACATCCCATCTTCCAGGTGATCGTGGACATGGCAATGATACATCCATTGACCCGGGCCGACCCCTTCCCCGGCAATCACCTGAAACCCGGTGCTCTCCCCAGGGTCCTGGGTAAAGGTGTCGATGATCCGATTTGTCCCCCTTTCGAGCCAACGATGGCCATGGATGTGGAAGGTATGGAAGCGGGAGCCATGGGTGATGACCACGAACTCGACCCTCTCGCCGAGCTTCGCTTCCAAAAGGGGGGTGTGCGGGTACCGCTGATTGTTGAACCACACATGCTGCATCACCAGGGCGAACGTCTTGTCAGGTAGCGGGTCGCCTGCTTTTCGGACGATAAGGGCTCCGTACAAGCCCTGCTCGATGCCCCGCACCCCGTCAATCCCAGGACCGATGACGTGGTCATGGTAGTGCCAGTAGCCCGCCGTGCCCACTGCGGCAATCCAACGATAGAGGTACTTGCCGCCTGGCGGCGCGAAGGAATGCGTGTGCCGCGTCCCGTCGCTGTCGATCTTGTAGTGAACCCCGTGCACATGCACGCTCACATCCACGTCAAGCTGATTGATGAGGGTGAGTTCCACTTCGTCACCCTCGTAGATCTCTATCGTCGGCCCTGGCACCGTACCGTTGTAAGTGAGGCTGCCATCTGCTGTCCGCTTTGCGACGAACGTGATCTGGTGCACCTTCGGTATCACTTGGCCAGCGCTGTTAGTTGCGCGCCGCGCTGGGGTGATGGCCGAGGCGGGCGAGCCCGTGACGGGAGGCATAACATCCGATGGTCCCTCATGCGGTGCGACTGTGGCCTCGCCACCTGGATGCTTGGAGGCCATCGTTGCACCCAGTGCCTTGCCGGATGCAGCCAGCGCGACTGCCACTAGACACCCAATCGCGAGGATACCCCATCCCTTGGCCTTGTCCATCCTTCCCTCCTTTCTCGCGCTTGCTCTCATTATACCTGTTAGGCAATGAATCGCAATGCTGAATCATCTTTCGCCTGAGACCGGATGTGCCTGTCTGATTGGCCTGGAACCGAAGAAGGCGGAGAGGAGGCAATGCTCCCTGGTTTGGGCAAGTCCGCCCTCGGAATAGCCTCGGGAGATTCCGGGGGCGGGAAAGACTTGACTACCAGAGCGGCGAATTCGGATAGCGGCGGGCCAGCCATCGATCGAGTCCGAACGAACGCCCGGAACGGCTGAGAAACACCACCACCAGACCGGCCATGAATCCCTGGTCCGAGGAGGTGGCTGGCGACCCACCCCCTTTGGCCAAGAAGAAGTTGAGCGTCAAGAAGATCCCCCCCTAGGCTGCTGGCCTCGTGAAGAAGCCGAACAGAAGCGCCAAGCCGGCCAGGATCATCCCCCAGGTAACGAGCTGAGCAAAAAGCTGATGATGCGGGATGGCCACGCTCTTCAGGAATGGCTTGTACCACTGAAAGGCCCTGTCATTGGCCCACGGGAGGAGTAGTTTCTCCAGGTAGCCGGCGCGGGTGAAGCCGCTGGTCAATTTCCCGAGCCCATCCAACAGGAAGTAATAGCCGAAAAAGATGCGTAGAAGAGCCACTTGCCAGAGCTTTGTCTCCTCCTGCCAGTTGCCCCGGAGCACGGTCATTCATCCCTCCTTTCAGGCCACGCTGTAGCAGCGAGGCAACGACGTTTCCTGGGCATGCCCCGTCCCTTTCTGGAATTGCCCGGCGCTTCTTCCCGGATGACTCATACAAACGTCCTTAATCTTGTTGCAAAGGCGCAGGTCCTGTCCTTCGGCAGCCCCATCCGTCCTCACTCCACCCATCCCCCAGTGGGGCCC
>JACQEV010000406.1 GCA_016200385.1 Candidatus Methylomirabilota bacterium | reverse complement strand
GTCAGGTCCTCGTAGAGGCTGAACCGTTGGGACATGTACCCGATCTTCTCTTTGATCCGCTCCGGTTCCGTCGCGATGTCATGGCCCAGGACATACCCTGTCCCCTCGGTCGGGTCCAGCAGCCCGCAGAGCATCCGGATGGTGGTGGACTTGCCGGCGCCGTTCGGGCCGAGGAAGCCGTAGACCTCCCCCCGCTTGATGGTCAGATCCACGTGGTCCACGGCCAGGATCTTGCCGAACCGTTTCGTCAGCCCGTTTGTCACGACAGCGTAAGTATCGAAATCCATCTCAACCATCGAGCATTCCCCAATGGGCTGGCGTGCGGCGTCCGGTCCGCGTGCTCTCGACACCTCCCACCCCGATCTCGGCGTCTGCAGGCATCCCTGGCTTGAGCAAGTGCTCGCGGTTGTCCAGGCTGATCTTGACTCCGAAGACCAAGTTGACGCGCTCCTTCTTGGTCTGGACCGTCCGGGGCGTGAATTCGGCCTTCGAGCTGATCTCGATCACCTTCCCTTCGAATCGCCGCGTCGGGAAGGAATCGACCGTGACCACCACGGTCTGACCGATCTTCACCAACCCGATCTCCGACTCCGGGATGTAGACGCGGAGCCACAGATCGTCAGGGTCGATGAGGATCACGATAGGAAAGCCGGGATTGATGACCTCTCCCTGCTCAGCGCGCTTGGTCAGGACGACCCCGGCAAGGGGCACCAGGATGGTGCTGTCGCGAAGCCTCACCTGGGCCATACCGAGCGCCGCCTTTGCCCGGTCGCGTTCGTGGCGGGCCGCCTCGATCACCTCCGGTCGAGGCCCGATCCGGATCATCTGGTACCGTTCCCGCGCCGCCTTGACCTGACTCATCGCCACCTCGACCCTGTTCTTGGCCCGGTCTCGCTCCTGGGCCGAGATGGCGCCTTCCTTGAATAGGTTGTCGAAACGGTCCCAATCATCCTTTGCCAGCTTCAGGTTGTCCTCTGCCTGCTGCAGATTGGCGCGCGCCTCTTCGATCTCTTCGACGCGCGATCCGGCGAGGAGTTCTTTGAGCTGCGCCTCGACCCTGGCCAGGGCCGCCTGCTGTTGTGCCACATCCGCCTCGATCTCCGCCGTGTCGAGGCGTGTGATCACCTGATTCGCCTGGACGACGTCCCCTTCCTTCACCAGGAGTTGCGCGATGCGCCCCGGCAGCTTCGAGCTGACCTCGACCTCGGTCGCCTCGATGGTCCCGTTGGCCTCGAGAAGCTCGCCGCCCCCCTTTTCGCGCGCCAGCCTCCAGCCCGCGAAAATGGCAGCAGCCGCCACCACCAGCAGGGCCAGCAGCAATCCTACCTTTCGCTTCTGATTCACCACCCCCACCTACGACAATTAACCTGTTGCGAAATAACGTAATCCAGGGACCAGTCATTGCGAGCGCAGCGAAACAACCTTACAACCTTATAGAAATGCCAGTATGTAGGGGCCGCGCTTGCCCG
Organism: Candidatus Methylomirabilota bacterium; assembly: GCA_016200385.1. Classification (GTDB taxonomy): domain Bacteria; phylum Methylomirabilota; class Methylomirabilia; order Methylomirabilales; family Methylomirabilaceae; genus Methylomirabilis. The sequence continues at coordinate 2,343 of JACQEV010000406.1, read as the reverse complement.
GCCCCTTGGAGGCGCAGCAAGCAGCGCCCCTACGGCTAATCTTGCCAGCCTCGCAGTGAAGCCAGCCCCTTAACTGTGTTCAAGCTTTTCCAATTAGTTTTTTGAATGCGGCTTCGTCGAGTGTGGGGACGCCGAGACGCTTGGCATCGTCGTCTTTGCTCCCCGGGTCTTTGCCCACGACGACGTAGTCGGTCTTCTTGCTGACCGAGGAAGTCACGCGACCGCCCTGCCGGACGATGAGTTCCTTTGCCTCGTCCCGGCTGAATCCCTCCAGCCCGCCGGTCAGAACAAAAATCTTTCCAGCCAGCGGTCGCGGGCCTGCGGTCACCCCTTCTTCCCTCATTTTGACGCCCGCCTTCCGGAGCTGTTCGATCTGGCGGCGGTTCTCCGGCTGGCGGAAATAGAGCGCCACACTCTGGGCGATGCGGGGGCCGATCCCATAGATCTCGGCCAGCTCCTCCTCTGGCGCTTTCTCCAGCCGATCCATCGAGCCATAGTGCTGGGCCAGAATGGCGGCCACGTGCTCGCCTACGTACCGGATTCCAAGCGCGAACAGCAGGCGGCCCAGGCCCTGCCTCTTGCTCCCCTGGATCGCGCGGGACAGGTTCGTCGCTGACTTCTCCGCCAGACGTTCAAGGTCGGCCAGTGTCTTCACGTCAAGTCCGTAGAGGTCGGCGAACTCCTTGACCAAACTGCGATCAACAAGCTGCTCCACGACGGCGTCGCCCAGATGCTCGATGTCCATCGCCCGTCGGGAGCCAAAGTGCAAGAGCGACTGCTTGAGGCGAGCGGGGCAGGCGGAGTTTGTGCAGCGGCTGACCACCTCGCCCTCCGGCCGGAAGGCCTCGGCGCCGCATACCGGGCAACGGTTCGGGAAGCTGAACGGTTTCGTCCGCGGCCGCCGCTTTTCTGTCACCACTTGCAGGATGTGCGGGATCACATCGCCGGCCCGCTCGATCAGCACGGTGTCCCCCTCGCGAACGTCCAGGCGCTCGATCTCGTCGGCGTTGTGAAGTGTGGCACGGCTGATCGTGGCCCCGGCGATCTCCACCGGTTCAAGTTCGGCGGTTGGGGTGAGGGCCCCTGTCCGCCCCACGCTGATTTCGATCTTCTTGATAATGGTGGTCGCTTGCTGGGCAGGGAATTTGTATGCGATGGCCCAGCGGGGGTGATGCGTGGTGGAACCGAGGCGCCGCTCCTGCTCGATCGAATCGACCTTCAGCACGACGCCGTCGCAATCGCACCCCAGCTTGTCCCGGGCTTCCTCGACCTCGCGGCACGCCTCGATCGCCGCTTCGATGTCACCGCACCGCCGACGATAGCGCTCCAGCATGTTCTTCTCGCCCTTGGAATGGATCCGGAAGCCGGACTCATGCAACTGGTGCATGGCCTGATAATGGCTGGTGAAAGGGTCCGGCTCGGCGTGGCTCACCCCATAGACGAAGATATCGAGCGGCCTGGCAGCGGTAATCTGCGGATCCTTCGGGCGCACGGGGCCTGCCGCGGCGTTCCTCGGATTGGCAAACGGCTCTTCGCCTTCCTCCTCTAGCTTGCGTTTCAACCGCTCAAAGCCTTGCCGCCACATGAAGACCTCTCCACGCACCTCCAAGACATTGAACTTGGCAAGTGGCCCATCCAGCCGATGGGGAATGCTTCTGACCTTCATCAGGTTCAGGGTCACGTCTTCGCCAGTACGGCCGTCACCCCTGGTCGCGCCCCTCACGAGTCGTCCTTGTTCATACAAGAGCGCCACGCTCAATCCGTCCACCTTCGCCTCGGCCACATACGTGAAGCGCTCGCCGGGAAGAGCCCTCTTGATTCGAGCCTCGAACTCTCTGACCTCATCGGCGCTGTAGGCATTGTCCAGAGAGAGCATCGCCACCTTGTGCTGGACCTGGGCGAACCCTTCTACTGGCTGCCCACCTACGCGCTGTGTGGGAGAGTCAGGGGTAATCAGGTCGGGATGCGCCTCTTCCAGCCGTTTGAGCTCTTGATAGAGCTTATCGTACTCTGCATCGCTTACCTCCGGACGATCCAGCACATAGTAGAGGTAGTCGTGACGGCGGATGAGACGTCGCAGTTCCTCAATCTTTGCGCGAACCTTCGAGATGTCTGCCATAATCCGTCTCGCTGGATGATCGGTCTAAGTACAGATAAATACGGTATTTTCGTGCTCTCGCTTCGACCTTATTGGTAACAGAATTCTCACACCTTGGCAAGGCATTTCGGCCCATTAAACGGCTCCCCAATTCGACTGTCTAACTTGACGAACGATCTCAAGAGGAGGAAAGAGCAATGAAACAGGGTTTGCTAAAAGGGATGGTGGTAGTCCTCGTTGTGATG
>JACQEV010000405.1 GCA_016200385.1 Candidatus Methylomirabilota bacterium | reverse complement strand
CTGGCGACCTCAATGAGTCACCAAATCGATCTCGTAATCGAGAATCAGGGCATCGCCGTCACGCTCAATGAGGCTGACCACCTTGCTCAGGATCTCATCCACCAGGCGAGGATTGTTGCTGACGCAGGCGATCCCCAACGTGGCGCGTTGCCAGTCATCAAGACGGTCCACCTCGGCGATGGAAACCTTGAAGCGCCCCTGGACGCGATCTTTGATGCTCTTGACAACCCGACGTTTGCCCTTGAGAGAGCTGTTGCCAGGGATGCGCAGCTCGACGCGGCAGGTTCCGACCGTCATGACCAGAACAGTTTCGAGTTACGGGTTTCAAGTTTCGGGTGAGGAAGAACTCGCAACCCCAAACTCGAAACCCGAGACCTCTCTATAATTTTTGGGCGACTGCTTCAAGTTCGTAGACTTCCAGGATATCGCCAACCTTGACATCGTTGAATTTCACGAGGCCGATCCCGCACTCGAAACCGCTCTGGACCTCTCGGACATCCTCCTTGAATCTGCGGAGCGACCCGATCCTCCCCTCGTGGACCACCTTCCCGTCACGGACGATGCGGACCGGGCTGTCCCGGCTCACCTTGCCCTCCACAACGAACGAGCCGGCTATAACCCCCACTTTGGGCACTTGAAAGATCTGACGAACCTCGACACGGCCCACCGGACGCTCGACATACTTGGGCTCCAGCAGTCCCTCCATAGCCCCTCGGATCTCGTTGATCGCGTCATAGATAACCGTGTAGAGCCGAATCTCGACCTTCTCCAGTTCGGCCAGCTTCTGGGCCTTTGGATCGGGACGCACGTTGAATCCCACGATGACTGCATTGGAGGCAGACGCGAGCATCACGTCGGTTTCGTTGATGGCGCCCACGGAGGAGTGGATCACTTTCAGTTTCACCGCCTCCGTGCTGATCCGCTCCAGAGATTCCCGAAAGGGGCCGATGGAACCCTGGACGTCCCCCTTGATGATCATGTTGAGTTCCTTGACCTCTCCCTCCTTGATGCGGCGGTGCAAATCCTCGAGGGTCACGCGGTGCCTCGAGACGATCCTTTCCTCTCGATGCTTCTGCTGGCGGCCGAGCGCGATCTGCCGGCCCTTCCGCTCATCCGCCACGACGACGAAGGTATCCCCGGCCAGCGGGACCCCTGAAAGCCCCAGGACCTCCACTGGAGTCGCCGGCCTCGCCTCCTGGACCTTTTTTCCCTTCTCGTTGATCATGGCCCGCACCCGGCCTGAGTGTAGTCCGGCGACGATGACGTCACCCACTTTGAGGGTCCCCTTTTGCACCAGCACTGTCGCCACCGGCCCTCGGCCACGATCCAACTCGGCCTCGACGATGACGCCTTTCGCCGGTCGGTCGGGGTTCGCCTTTAATTCCTGAATTTCGGCGAGCAGGAGGAGCATCTCCAAAAGGTGTTCGATCCCGACCTTCTTCTTGGCCGAGACGTCCACAAAGATCGTCTGCCCTCCCCACTCTTCCGGGACCAGACCGTGTTCCGACAACTGCTGCTTTACACGGTTCGGATCGACGCCGGGCTTATCGATCTTATTGATCGCTACCAGGATCGGAATCTTGGCGTCCTTGGCATGGTTGATGGCTTCTAAGGTCTGAGGCATCACCCCGTCGTCGGCTGCGACGACCAAGACCACAACATCGGTGGCTTGTGCTCCACGCGCACGCATCGCGGTGAACGCCTCGTGGCCGGGCGTATCCAGGAACGTGACCTTGCCATTGGGCAGATCGACCTGATAGGCACCGATATGTTGGGTGATCCCCCCTGCCTCCGACGCCATGACATTGGTCTCACGGATCGCATCCAACAGGGAGGTTTTGCCGTGATCAACATGGCCCATAATGGTGACCACCGGGGGTCGGGGCTGCAGCAGCGAAGGGTCCTCAACCTCTTTCGCCTCGGTCGGGGTCTCCTCCAGGGGCGTCACTTCAACGGTGAATCCTAGTCGGTCGGCCGCCGTCTTCACCAACTCCACGTCTAGAGGCTGGTTGATAGTGGTCATGATCCCCATCTTGATCAACTTCTTGATGATCTCACTGGGGCTCGATTGGAGCTGTTCCGCCAGCTCCTTCACAGTGATCGACTCCGAAATCTTGACAATCAGGGGGGCTGGGGCGGGCGCTTCGGGTTCGGCCGGCTCCACCCGCGTGGGGGGTTGAGGCCTAAGGGGCGCAACGACCACCCCCTCCTCGGGCGCGCGACCGGCAGCAGGCGTCACCTGGGTGCTCGACGGCTCCGTCTTCGCTGGAGCCGGCGCGGTTGGCAGCTGGACGGACAGTTTGGGCGGCGGGGGGGATGGCTGTTCGAGAGTCACGGTCGCCCCGGTTGATTTGGGGGAAGGAACGACCTGCGGCTTTTGACGCGCTGCCGGCCGAACCGGGCTCGATTTCGGCGCCGGCTTCCCTTCCGCCATCGGCTGGGGTCCTGGTTTTGGCTTTGGCTCAGCGAGCTTCGGCCCAGCGGGCCTAACCGCCGAGATCCTGTGAGCGGCTGCCATCGGCCCTTCGGCCTTGCCCGCTTTGGCATGCGGTTTCGCCATGGGCTTGGCGGGGGCCACCTTGGACGGCGGACCGGACTCCATGGGTTTCGGCTTGGCGCGGACCTTCTTCTTGGGTGGTTCCGCTGCCAGGACCGACCTCGCGCGGGCCTCATCCACATTGCTGCTGTGGCTCTTGAGTTTTAGGCCTGCCTTGTTGAGCCGATCCAGGGCCTCCTTGCTCGGCATGTCGAGTACTTTGGCCAGCTCATAGACCCTAATCATTCCCACGCCCCATCACCTCCAAGCCCTCCGGGGTTCGGCTCGGCCCAGCGCATCGATCGTCTCACCCTGGGCGCCGCTTCCCGCTTCGATCTTCTTTGGGATCTTCGTCAAAAGGGAAATCAGAGCCTCTGCAAAGCCGGGATCCGTCACCGCGACGTATGCTCGATGCGCGCCACCGACTGCGGCCCCCAACTCCTCCTTACCAAAGCTGGAGTAGCACGCCACGCCAGCCTCTACGGCCAACATTCGGAGTTTCTCGACCGAGCTCGCGGACGCATCTGCCGCGGTGAGGACCAATCGAGCTGCGTGGCGTTTCACTGCCGACTCCACCGCTTCCGCACCTGACACGACCTTCCGGGCCCGGCGAGCAAGTCCGAGGAGCGAGGCCACCTTTCGGGAGACCCGCTCCCGAATCAACCCTTCAAGCTCCTCGACCGCTATTGGCTGGAGCGCTACACCAAGAGAGCGTCCGAGCTCACCCCGCTTGACCGCCTGTTCAAGGCAGGGGTGTGCCGGGCAGACATACGCGCCGCGACCAGGTCCACCCCCCAGGTCGATACCCAGCCCTGCGCCCGGCACCAGATGAACGCGGACCAGTTCCGCCTTCGGCCGGATCGCTCGGCATGCGACACACGTTCGCCCAGGAGAAGAGACCACCTACCCTGCCTCCCCCACAGCGACGGCAGCCTTCGCGGCCTCGATCAACTTCTGGGCCGTCTTCGGGCCAATCCCTTCTACCTGGACCAAGACCTCCTCCGAAGCGCCGGCCAACTTCTGATAACTGTCCAGACCGGCATCCACCAGGCGAGCGGCTAACTTCTCGCCCACGCCAGACAATTCCGCCAGCGAATCCACGATCGTAGCGGTTCTACCTGCCACGGCCGCCACGGCCTCGGACTCCGCCTTCGAGCGCGCTTCCGATTCCTTCTGAAGCTCGCCCCGGCTCTTAATGTCCACCTTCCATCCCAATAACTTGGCCGCCAAACGAGCGTTCTGTCCCTTTTTCCCGATGGCCAGCGAAAGCTGGCCATCAGCCACGAGCACCTTGAGGGTGTGCGCCTCCGCGTCGATTTCGACGCTCCCGATCTCAGCAGGGGCAAGCGCGTTTCGGACAAAGGCGGCCGGATCGTCCTTCCAGGCGATCACATCGATCTTTTCACCCATCAGCTCCCTTACAATAGCCTGAATCCGACTGCCCCGGTATCCAACGCAGGCTCCGACGGGATCCACATTCCCATCGCGCGAGGCCACAGCGACCTTGGCCCGCTCGCCGGCATCCCGGGCAACGGCCTTGATCTCGACGATCCCCTCGGAGATCTCGGGGACCTCGATCTCGAACAGCTTCGCCAGGAGGCCTGGGTGCGTTCGCGAAAGGATAATCTGAGACCCCTTCGCCGACTTCTTCACATCTAGAACATACGCCCGAACCCGATCTCCGATCCTGACATCTTCACGTGGGAGCCG
>JACQEV010000404.1 GCA_016200385.1 Candidatus Methylomirabilota bacterium | reverse complement strand
GGTGGTGCTCGCGGCCGGCGCCACGGGCACGCTGTCCCTGATCGCGTTCCTGCTGGCCGAGCGCCGCGCGCGCGCGCCCCTCGTTCCGCTCCAGCTGTTCGCCTCTCGGCAGTTCTCCGGTGTGAACCTGGTGACGTTCGCGGTCTATGGCGGCATGGCAGGCCTGTTCTTTCTCCTGCTGGTCCAGCTCCAGCAGGTAGCTGGCTACTCACCGCTCCGGGCGGGGACTGCGTTGATGCCCGTCACCCTCTTGATGCTGCTCCTGTCATCGCGGGCAGGTGCCCTGGCCGAGCGCATCGGCCCGCGGCGGCCCATGACGGTCGGGCCGCTGATGATGGCGGCCGGGATTCTGTTGCTGGCGCGCATTGGGCCAGGGGCGTCCTACGTCACCGACGTGCTGCCGGGTGCGGTGATCTTTGGCCTCGGTCTCTCCCTCAACGTGGCACCGCTTACTGCGACGGTGCTCGCGTCCGCGGACCAGCGCTACTCAGGGATCGCCTCCGGTGTGAACAATGCGGTGGCACAGTCCGCTGCCCTGCTCGCGGTGGCCGTACTGCCCGTGGTCGCGGGGCTCACCGGCGACGCGTTCCGCAACGCTGAGCTGTTCGCTCGCGGGTTCCGGCTCGCCATGTGGATCTCCGCCGCCCTGGTCGCGGTCGGGGGCGCTCTCGCGTGGCTGTTGATTCGCGACAGGCTGCGGGACGGGCGGCCGGCCTGCGACCGGCAGCGGACCGGTGTGGAGCGGCGTGTGTTCTGTGCGGTTGACGGGCCTCCGTTTGAGGGGAGGCGTGAGGCCTAGACTCCCGTGGAGCGGATCATCGTGTCTCACGGCCACCCCGATCATTGGGCCGGGCTCGAGCTGCTGGCAGAGCATAGCGCGGACGCTCGCAAAGAACAGCGAACACATGACAACTAAGGAGAAATACATGGGTAAGCTTGAAGGAAAGATTGCACTCATTACGGGTGGCACTAGCGGCATTGGCCTTGCGACGGCGAAGCAGTTTGTGAACGAAGGCGCGTACGTCTTCATCACGGGGCGCCGTGAGCCGGAGTTGGCTGCGGCGGTAAAGGAGATCGGAAGCAATGTCACCGGCGTACAAGGAGACGTGTCGAACCTTGGCGATCTTGATCGCCTCTTCGCACAAGTCAAGCGAGAGAAGGGCAAGCTCGATATTGTGTTCGCGAATGCCGGTGTTGCGAAGTATGCCCCCTTCGGCCAGATCACTGAGCAGCTCTATGACTCGATCTTCAACATCAATGTGAAAGGCCTCCTGTTCACGGTGCAGAAGGCGCTTCCGCTGATGCCGGATGGTGCTTCTATCATCCTGAATGCGTCCATCGTCGCCAGCAAAGGGTTGCCGGCGAATAGTGTGTATAGCGCCACAAAAGCCGCCGTCCGTTCGTTCGCGCGGACATGGACAACGGACTTAAAGGATCGCCACATTCGCGTGAACGCGGTGAGCCCAGGCGCCATCGAGACACCCGGACTGAATGACCTGCTGGCTTCCTCAGAAACAGGCCAGCAGCGCTTGAAGATGCTTTCCAGCAGTGTTCCGCTCGGCAGGCTCGGTACACCCAATGAGATCGCGAAGGCCGTGGTGTTTCTCGCATCCGACGACAGCAGCTACATCACGGGAACGGAATTGTTTGTGGATGGCGGCTTCGCACAAGTGTAGGCGGTTCATAGCGGAGGGGCACGGCATCAACAATTGCTCCTCCGGTCCGCGGGGTCAAGGGCTGATCATGACGGTCAGAAAGGTTGAGATCGAACGGCTCAGCGTGAGATCTTCCAAACCAGGTCGTCCCGGCGATCGTCGCGTTCCTCAACTGAGGCCAACGCTCTGATCTACGGCGGCTATAACGCGTGACCGTCGGGTGCGAGAGGGCCGCAATAATTGTCCCCTCTCCACTGCATGGGGGAGACCGCCGCAACAACCCTCCTCCCACTCCTTGGGGGAGGGCCGCAATAATTTTCCCCTCTCCCCCACGTGGGGGAGATGGCGAGGGTGAGGGGGAATTTCCTATGTTTGAAGTCCGTGGTTATGCAGTCCAGAGTCCGACATCGCCGTTAGCGCCTTTTACGTTCTCGCGGCGCGAGCCGGGCGACCACGACGTCCAGATCGAGATCGCATACTGCGGCGTATGCCACTCCGACATCCATCAGGCGCGGGACGAGTGGGGTGGATCGATCTATCCGATGGTGCCGGGACACGAGATCGTGGGACGCGTGACCAGTGTCGGGCGCGAGGTCACCAAGCTAAAGGTCGGCGACGTAGCCGGGGTCGGGTGCATGGTGGACTCATGCCGCACCTGCCCGAACTGCAAGAGGGGGCTGGAACAGCACTGCCAGAATCATCTCTCGCTCACGTATAACAGCACCGAGCAGGACCGGAAGACGCCGACCTTCGGCGGGTATTCATCGCAGATCGTCGTAGACGAGCGCTTCACGCTGACGGTCTCGCCCATGCTGCCGCCCGACCGCGTGGCCCCGCTCCTGTGTGCAGGGATCACGACCTACTCGCCGCTGAAGCGCTGGAAGACCGGCACGGGCCACGGCGTGGGCGTGCTGGGCCTGGGGGGACTCGGGCATATGGCGGTGAAGATCGCGGCGGCGATGGGGGCCGAGGTCACGGTCTTGAGTGGCTCCAGGTCCAAGCAGGCCGACGCCATCCGCCTGGGCGCACACGAGTTCGCGCTGACCTCGGACGCGGCGACGACGGCGGGGCTCGCGGGCCGCTTCGACCTCATCATCGACACGGTGTCGGCCCCACACGACCTCACCGCGCAGCTCAACTCCCTGAAGACCGGAGGGACGCTGGTGCTGGTGGGCGCGTCCCCCAAGCCGCTGGAGGTCAGCGCGCCCGCGCTGATCCTCAACCGCCGCACCCTCGCAGGCTCCTTGATCGGCGGCATTCAGGAAACGCAGGAACTGCTGGATTTCTGCGCCAAGAAGAACGTGCTGGCCGACGTCGAGGTGATCCCGATGAAGGACATCAACGACGCCTACGAACGCATGATCAAAGGCGACGTGCGCTACCGCTTCGTCATCGACCTCAAGACGCTGTAGGGATCTGCAACTCGAGAACCCCTCGGGCGCCCATCTCCTCATGGATTTGTGCGACCTCGCGCGCAAAGGATTGGCGACGGTCCCCAAAGTCGAGGGTCACACGTTGCTCGACAACCGAGAGTACGTCAGCACCAAGCATCTACTCGCTCTTTAGGGAGCCGCCTAACGAGCCTGTAGAAAAAGTCCCAACCGCTAAAAAATTCTCCAAATTGGCGGTACCCAAATGGTCTCCCGATCCGAGAACGCCGCTTAAACGCTAAATATGGAGGTCGATTTTTGTTGTAAATTTTTCGATGTACCTTTTTCTACAGCCTCAACGGCGCCGGTCACCGGCGCG
>JACQEV010000411.1 GCA_016200385.1 Candidatus Methylomirabilota bacterium | reverse complement strand
CATCCGTTAGGAGGCCCGTTTGTTGGCCTCCATCGGTTCCATCACCCTTCGGCCGTTTTTTTCAACTTCGGTGGATTCGTGTATCCCTCCTACCCTTATTACCCTCCGTATCCGTATTACCCGATGTATCCGGCTTATCCGGCACCATACTCCCCTGGTTACCCCGGCGCTGATTACCCGTACCCGTATGCCGATCCTGTCGGAGCGTCCTCCCAACCCCCCCTAACGGACGTCCAGGTCTACACTGCCCCGCCCGAGCCGCCTTCGGCCCCATATCGCCAGCCAGCGGCGCCGACGCTAGAGAACCTTCCGCCTCCGCCGCCACTCGGCGACGGTTCGCTGCGCTTCGAGGTTAGTCCTCCAGAAGCCAAGATCTTCATTGATGACCGGTATGTCGGGGACGCACGCGAGCTCGCGAACATCGCGGAGATCACCGCATCCGCCGGCCGGCATCTCCTTGAAATTCGCGTCGGCACCGAGAGGACCTTTACGGAGGTGGTGGTCTCTCCCCGCGGGGTCACGCCGGTTCGATGGGCCCTCGTCGCGCCCACGGGGAGTGACACCGCCCTGAGTCCGGAAAACGGGCGGTTGCGATTGCAGGTCACCCCTCCAGGGACCGCCATTTACCTTGATGGTACCTTTGCGACAGTCGCGGAGAGCACCAAAGGCGTGTCGCTTCGTCTCTCCCCAGGCCAGCACCGCGTCCAGATGCTCATGCCTGGCTATACGGGGTATGCGGCTGACGTCACCGTGCCAGATGGCGGCGAGGCCGTCATCGAGGTGCAGTTGGCGCGAGAGTAACAGGCAGATGCAACCGATCGGCCGGAGGGACAGTTGAAGCCACGAATGCTCGGCGCAAGCGGGCTCGTCGTGTCACCCTTGGGACTGGGATGCATGGGGATGTCCGAATTCTACGGACCTGGCGATGAGCAGGAGTCGATCGCCACCATCCACCGCGCGCTGGACCTTGGAGTGACGTTCCTGGACACCGCTGACGTCTATGGCCTCGGCCGGAACGAGGAGCTGGTGGGTAAGGCGATTCGTGGGCGGCGTCAGGAGATCGTGGTGGCCACGAAGTTCGGAATTGTCCGCGACATGAACGGGAATTTCGTTGGCGTCAGCGGTCGGCCGGAGTACGTTCGGCTGGCCTGCGACGCCAGCCTGCGACGCCTGGGCGTCGAGCAGATTGACCTTTACTACCAGCATCGCGTCGATCCAGACACCCCCATCGAGGAAACCGTAGGCGCCATGGCGGAGCTCGTGCAAGCAGGGAGGGTGCGCCACCTGGGTCTGTCCGAGGCGGCGCCCGCCACCCTTCGCCGCGCGTCGGCAACGCATCCCATCGCAGCGCTGCAGACAGAATACTCACTCTGGAGCCGGGAGCCCGAGGATGAGATCTTCCCAACCTGCCGGGCGCTTGGCATCGGCTTCGTCGCCTACAGCCCGCTCGGCCGTGGCTTTCTGACGGGGCAGATCAAGCAGATCGAGGATCTCACCCCAGGCGACTGGCGGCGTACGTCGCCGAGATTCCTGTTCGAGAATTTCCAGCGCAACCTGGACCTAGTCGAGCGCATCCGCGAGATGGCCGTACGGAAGCGCTGCACACCGGCGCAACTCGCACTAGCCTGGCTGCTCGAACAGGGCGAGGACATCGTTCCAATCCCCGGGACGAAGCGGCGCACATATCTGAGGGAGAACGTCGGCGCGCTCGAGATCACTTTGAGCGAGGAGGATCTCGCTGGCCTCGCTGAGATCGCCCCGCCCGGAGTGGCAGCCGGCGCGCGGTACCCTGAAATGGGGATGCAGGCAGTGAATCGCTGATCTGGAGGCGTTCGATCACCTTAGAACCTTGACCTTCCACACCACGTATGACAGAATGAGTCTCTCACATCTGACGGCGATGGTCCCGGGGCACACAGGGGGTTGATTTCGCCTCTCGTGCCTTTGCAGGACCATCGATCAAGAATGCGCCATCTCGAGCCCGGTATGGTCTCAGAGGGCGTTTGTATTTTGAGCGCTCGCAAAAGGACCCTCGATCAACAATAATTCTCGCCCGCTGGCCCAAAGAGCCCGCATAAAGAAACCGGACAGCAACACGGAGGCAAGGGCCACGGATGCCTGGCAGGCGTCCAGAGGGTGGGATTGACCGATGAACCGGAGGTGCCTGTGAGCAGCACTCGGACCATGGTCGAACACCCTGGACGCGACCTTGCCCTTGAACTGGTCCGCGTGACCGAAGCGGCCGCGCTGGCCGCTGGACGATGGATTGGCCGCGGGCAAAAGGAAGCCGGCGACGGCGCCGCCGTGGAGGCCATGCGCCTGGTGCTCGCGACGGTAGAAATCGAGGGCGGGGTCGTCATTGGCGAAGGCGAGAAAGACGAGGCCCCGATGCTCTTCAATGGCGAAGCCGTCGGGACCGGCGTGGGACCTGCGGTGGACGTGGCAGTGGACCCGGTGGAGGGCACCAGCCTTCTGGCCAACGGCCGGCCGGATGCGATCTCCGTCATCGCGGTCGCGCCGCGGAGCACGATGTGGTCGCCTGGCCCAGGGTTTTACATGAATAAGCTCGTCGTCGGCCGCGACGCACGGGAGGTGTTGTCGCCCGCGCTCCTCCGCGCGCCCGTGGCCAAAACGCTGGCGGCCATCGCCGACGCAAAACGCAAGCGAGTGGATGACCTCACCGTCTTTGTGCTCGACAAACCGCGTTACACCGGGCTCATCGCCGATGTGCGCGCCGCCGGCGCCCGAGTACTCCTGCGCACCGACGGCGACGTCGCCGGTGCCCTCATGGCCGCGACGCCGGGCTCGGGTGTGGACGTGCTGATGGGGATCGGCGGCACGCCTGAGGGCGTCATCGCCGCTGCCGCCGTCCGCGCGCTGGGCGGGGTGATGCTGGGTCAACTGGCACCGCAGAAGCCCGGCGAACGCGAGGCGGTGCTTGCCGCTGGCCTCGACATCGACCGGGTCCTGACCGAGCGCGACCTCGTTCGGAGCGATGACGTGTTCTTCGCCACCACTGGCATCACCGATGGCCTGCTCATGCCCGGCGTGCATTATACTGACGATGGGGCGACGACCGATTCGATCGTCATGCGGGGCAAGAGCGGGACCCGGCGGACGATCCACGCTGAACACCGCCAAGGCAAACTTATGAGCCTCAGCCGAATCTCGGGCTGAGGGTAGCAGCCTGTTCACCGCAGGCAACTGACGGAATCGATCACGCGAAGCCATCACGGACATACACGACTGGCCTGGTGAAGCCCGGTCCAGGAACAGAGGAGGATGCAATGCCACTCATCTCAATGCGGCAACTGTTGGACCATGCGGCGGAACACGGATACGGCGTCCCCGCGTTTAACGTGAACAACCTGGAACAGATTCAAGCCATCATGGAAGCGGCCCAGGAGGTGGACAGCCCCGTGATCATGCAGGTCTCCGCCGGGGCGCGCAAGTATGCCGGCGAACCGTTCATACGCCATCTCTTCCTCGCCGCTTTGGAGATGTATCCCGACATCCCGATCGTCATGCACCAGGATCATGGGGCAAGCCCCACGGTCTGTCTCAACTCCATTCGCTCCGGGTTCACCAGTGTGATGATGGACGGCTCACTCCTGGAAGACATGAAGACCCCGGCACCGTACGACTATAACGTCGCCACGACCGCCAAGGTGGTGGAGATCGCTCACGCCATCGGCGTGTCTGTGGAAGGGGAGCTTGGTTGCCTGGGTTCCCTGGAAACCGGCATGGGCGAGAAGGAAGATGGTCACGGCGCCGAGGGCAAGCTCTCCCTTGACCAACTGCTGACAGATCCCGAACAAGCCGCCCAGTTTGTCAAGGCGACCAGGGTGGATGCGCTCGCGATTGCCATCGGCACCAGCCACGGCGCGTATAAATTCTCCCAGAAGCCCAAAGGCGATGTCCTCGTCATGAAGCGGGTGCAGGAGATCCACGCACGCATTCCCGACACCCACCTGGTCATGCACGGCTCCTCCAGCGTCCCTCAGGAATGGCTGGAGATCATCAGAGAGTTCGGCGGGGAGATCAAGCAAACTTTCGGGGTCCCGGTTGAAGAGATCCAGCTTGGCATCACGCATGGGGTGCGGAAGGTCAACATCGACACCGATCTGCGCTTGGCGATGACCGGCGCCGTCCGGCGGGATCTAGCGAAGAACAGGAGCAATTTCGACCCGCGGAAGTTCTTGACGGCGGCGACCAAGGCCACCACACAGATCTGTAAGGACCGCTATGAGCAGTTCGGGAGTGCGGGCATGGCCAGCAAGATCCGGCCGGTGACCCTGGAGGAGATGGCTCGTCGCTACGCCAAGAGGGAGCTTGATCCCCGCATCAACTAACCGAACCCCAGGTGAGCGGGAAGTGCCAATCCGTGACCAAATATAAGATCGCGCCATCAATCCTGTCCGCCGACTTTGCCAGACTGGGCGAAGAGGTCCGGGCCGTGGATGCGGCCGGGGCCGATTACATCCACGTCGATGTGATGGACAACCACTTCGTGCCCAATCTCACCATCGGGCCGACGGTGGTAGCCGCCATCAAGCCCCACACCAAAAAACCGCTTGACGTCCATCTGATGATCGAGCCCGTAGACGCTATCATTCCAGAGTTTGCGAAGAGTGGGGCCGATATCATCACCTTTCATCCTGAGGCGACCCGCCACCTGGATCGCACCATCCAGCTCATCAAGAACCTCGGTTGCCGGGCGGGGTTGTCCCTCAATCCGGCAACTCCCATCAACTGGCTGGATCACGTGCTGGACAAGCTGGATCTGGTGCTGGTGATGAGCGTGAACCCAGGGTTTGGCGGCCAGAGCTTCATCGAATACGTG
>JACQEV010000041.1 GCA_016200385.1 Candidatus Methylomirabilota bacterium | reverse complement strand
TAGAAGTAGCTAACGAGGCCAAAACCAGCGATGGAGGTCAGCGCCGCGACCCAGAAGCCGAACGTAATCGGCTTCATCGGGTCCATGGCAGGGTCGTCCTTGCCACGAACACACCAGGTCCCCAGGATAGAGCCGAAGACCCCCACGGCGCGGATCAGGAGCGGGTAGATCACCAGCGCGAGGACGACCTTTGAAGCGCTGGAAGCGCCCCCAAATGACTCGACAAAGTCTTTGTCCAGCATCGCCCCGGCGCCCAGGATGATCGCCGCGACGAGCGTGACCTCGTACGACTCAAACACGTCGGCGGCCATCCCGGCGCAGTCGCCGACGTTGTCTCCGACAAGGTCGGCGATCGTGGCGGCGTTGCGAGGATCGTCCTCGGGGATGCCCTTTTCGACCTTGCCCACCAAGTCGGCGCCCACGTCCGCCGCCTTAGTGTAGATGCCGCCCCCCATACGCATGAAGAGGGCGGCCAAGGACCCGCCAAAGCCGAAGCCGATCAGGATCTTCATCGCGTTCTCTTTAAACACGAGAAAGATGATCGTCGCGCCCAATAACCCCAGGCCCACAGTGAACATTCCGGAGACGGTCCCGGCCCTGAATGCGATCTCCAAAGCATCCTTGAAGCTCTTCAGCGCCGCTGCCGCGGTCCGGACATTCCCCTTCACGGCGAGCCCCATGCCGACGTACCCGGCGCCGTAGGAAGCCGCGACTCCCATGAAGAATGCGAGCGACACGCCGAGTGGGAGGAGCATCCCTTCGTACATGCTGCGATACATGAAAAAGAGGCCAATGGTGATGGCGATGACGAACCAAATCATCGTCTTGACCTGGCGGGCCAAATAGGCCAGTGCCCCCTCTTCGATGGCCGTGGCAACATCCTGCATGGCCTGGCTGCCAGGGTCTTCCCGGATGGTCCTCCTCGCCAAGTAGGCGCCATACCCCAATGCGATAAAAGCCGAGATCAGGACGAACCAAAGGATCTTCCATTCCTGCGGGCCGAAAGTCGGAAGTACGATGCTGGCTTCGCTCATGGGAGTTGTCTCCTCGCCTAGGCGTTCACTGACCGCTGATACCGCCCAGGCAATTCGTCGGTGAACGGGCGGAGGTGTTTCTCCTCACCGAAACACCGGGCGTGTAGTTGTGATGACGACGCAACGAATTCGGGCGACGCTGGGGCAGGTGCTACCAGATCTTCGAGGGGATGTTCCCCCTTCCCTTGATCAGGATGTTCACAAGCGCGTGATTGAAGTACGCTGTACGTTCCGCGATGGCGGGATCGATGTTCTTCTCGTAATAGGCGCGGCCGACGTCGATATCTTCTTTCAACAGGTCAAACAGGGTATCCTCTTTGATCCCCTCCACGATCTTGTCCTGATTGTAAATGATGATGTCGGAGACGATAAGTCTGGCGAGGCGCTTGGCCCGCTCATCCGGATCCTTGGAGTCAGGCACGGGATGCCCTCCCTACACATTGAAGAGACGGAGCTGGTGGTGGTCCTCTTCGGTGAAGGGAATTGGGTAGCGACCCGTGAAGCAGGCGTCGCAAAAGCCCATTCCAACCTGGGGCTCCTTGCCGGCGGCCTCGTGCAGCCCCTTCAGACTCAAATACCCCACGCTGTCTGCGCGGAGGTACCGTCGTATCTCCTCCACCTCGTGCGTGGAGGCGATCAGCTCCTTGCGGGTTGGGGTGTCGATCCCGTAGTAGCAGGGTGAAATCGTCGGAGGTGAGCTGATCCGCACATGGACTTCCCGTGCCCCGGCCACGCGGAGCATCGACACGATCTTTCGGCTGGTCGTGCCTCGGACGATGGAGTCATCCACGACCACCACCCGCTTTCCTTCCAGGACCTCCCGAACCGCGTTGAGTTTTATCTTGACGCCGAAATGCCGGATCGCCTGCTTGGGCTCGATAAAGGTCCGTCCGACGTAGTGATTCCGGATCAGCCCGTGCTCGAATGGCAGGCCCGCCTCCTGCGCGAAACCGAGGGCCGCCGGCACCCCAGAATCGGGCACTGGAATCACCACGTCGGCTTCGACTGGATGCTCCCGAGCCAACTGCCGACCCAACTCCTTTCGGACACCTGCCACTGGCCGGCCGAATAGAAGGCTGTCAGGCCTGGAGAAGTAGACATACTCGAAGATGCACTGGGACTTCGGCGCGGGCGGGAAGGGATGAAAGGTGTGGAGACCACGCTCGTTGATCAGGAGGAATTCACCTGGCTCCAGGTCCCGGACAAATGTCGCCTCGATCAGATCGAAGGCACAACTCTCTGACGCCAGCACCCAGGCATCCCCGAGCTTGCCCAGAGAGAGAGGGCGGAAGCCGTAAGGGTCGCGGATCCCCAACAGCTCAGTTTCGTTCATGATGGCCAGGGAATAGGCCCCTCGAACCTGGCCGAGCGCATCGATCGAGGCCTCCAGCATATTCCGCTCTCGGGAGCGTGCGATGAGGTGAACGATCACCTCGCTGTCGGTTGTGGAACTGAAGATGGAGCCTTGAGCCTCAAGATCGTGCCGAATCTTCTCGGCGTTGGTGAGGTTGCCGTTATGGGCGAGGGCGATCTGACCGCGCAGGTAACCAGCCATGAGGGGCTGGGCGTTCTTGAGCTGTGAGGTGCCGGTCGTGGAGTAGCGGACATGCCCGATGGCGAGGGAGCCCTTCAGACGACGTAGCCTGGCCTCGG
>JACQEV010000398.1 GCA_016200385.1 Candidatus Methylomirabilota bacterium | reverse complement strand
GGTAGTGGCAATGGACGGTTTCGACGTCGCCAGCTCATTCTTGACAAACCGTTTTAACTCTGCTGATATGGAGCGGCTACGGTGACCGGGTCGGATGGCCGGGGATCGTTTCGGTCCTCTGAGCACTGAGAGGCAGCAGATGAGATCGTACACGGCGCTGATCTTCGACTTATTCGATACCTTGATCGATTTCCGGCGCGATCTCATGCCGCTGATCCAGGTCAACGGGGCTGAGGTTCGCTCGACGAGTCGGCATGTCTACGACCAGTTCACATCCGTCTGTCCCGGTGTACCGTTTGAGGCGTTCTACGCCGCGTTCATGGATGGGTATCGAGAGGCCGAACAGATCCGGGCTCGGGAGCTGCGCGAGATCACGGCTGAGGATCGTTTCCGCCTGGTTCTGTCGAAGTTGCGGATACCCCTCGATGCGGCGCCTTCCGACTTTCCCGAGTGGCTGGCCGAGGTCCACATGGCAAAGCTGTCGGAGGCGATGATGTTCCCGCCAGAAAACCTGCCCCTGCTCGAATGGGCCCGCGCGCGATACCGCCTTGCCGTGATCTCTAACTTCGATCACGCCCCGACGGCGCGCCGCGTGCTGGAACGGACCGGAACCGTCGGATGGTTCGAGCAGGTGGTTGTGTCCGCCGAGGAAGGCGTGCGGAAGCCGCATCGAGAGATCTTCGTGCGAACCCTGACACGGATGGGACTCAGCCCCCATGAGGCCCTCTTCATCGGGGACAGCCTGGACATCGACATCGCAGGGGCCAAGGGGGTCGGGATGGATGTCGCTTGGGTGAACCGAAACGGGGCAGCGGTGAGGGACGGGATTCCGGCGCCCGACTATACGCTCGCCCGCCTCAGTGAGTTGCGGCAGAAGCTGGATCGGTAACGCAACGATGATCGTGCTGGAGCGGCTTGACCACCTTGGGATCGAGGTGCGCGACCTCGCCGCCGCCGAGGCGTTTTACACCGGCCTGCTGGGCCTGAAGGTTTCCCGCCGCCTCGGTGATCAGATTATCCTCGATCTGGCCGGCTCGCCCCTTGCCCTGTTCGAGCGGAAGGATCTCCCACCACCCGATCTGGGCCGGATCGATCAACCGCTCGGGAAGGGGCATCACGCGTTTCGGGTCAGTGTCGCCGACTTCGAGCGCGCCCGCGCGTCCTTCGCGGAGGCCGGGGTTCGTCACAAAGGGCCGGTTGACTGGGGCGATCACGATTGCCTGTACTTCCTCGACCCCGATGGCAATCTGCTGGAGCTGATCGTGTATCGGAGATGAACTGTGGAAGGAACAGCAGCGGGAAGAGCGGCGTCTGCTGAACGCAAGACGCGGATCACACACGTGGGCCGGACCGCCAAGAAGCTCCTCAAGGTCGAGTACTTCATGAGACAATACCCGACCCTCTCCGAGGCCCTCTCGACATTGCTGGAGCAGTACGAGGCAGAGCGGGAATTGCGACAGTCATGGAAGAGGTCCGCACAGTAGGTCTTGTTCGGTGTGCGCTTCTTGTGTTGAGGCGGTGGCATCCCGCGCCAGGATCGAGTAGAATCTGTTCGCGCACATAGCGGATCGGGAGTGAAAGGAGGCGTCATGTTGTATATCCGGTATCGCATCGATCGGATGAAGGGGCTCTATGTCCTGAAGGAGAGCGGCCTGACCGAGGCCCAGGCGCAGCGATTGGATGAGCTGTACCAGGCGCAAGACGAAGACGGGATGCTCGCCCTCCTGGAGGGTGCGACGCTCCAGCCGATAGCCAGGAAGAAGGTGGAGATCCTCAAACAGGCCGGGCTGGTTGGGGACCGGCTGACCGAGTTCAGCCGGACCATCCCCCTTCCTCACGATAAGATCCAGGCGCTCTACCCAGAGATGCGCGATCTCAAGACCGCATATGAGCGCTTATGCACGGAAGCCGACCGGGCCATGACGCGGGTGTGAACGGGTGAAATCAGGCAGAATCGAGAGATCGGAGGAGGCGAATGGAGGCGACGGTTCTCATCTACGGGAAAGACAGTTGACCCTACACCTCGGCGGCCCGTGAGGAGTACGCAAAGAGAAAGGTCCCGTTCACGTACCTGAATGTCCAGAAGGACCGGAAGGCGATGGACCGGATGTTGGAGTTCTCAAAGGGCGCGCGTCAGGTCCCGGTGATTGTGGAGAAGGGCAAGGTCACGATCGGTTTTGGCGGGAGCTGAGAAGTCTAACTGCGGCGCCGACGGTCGTCGGCTCAGGTAATGGCAGTCAGCTATCAGCGGTCAGCTCTGCTGAAAGCCGACTGCTGATCGCTAATGGCTTCGGTTTACGAAAAAATCACGCTTGCAAACGTGACTGTGCCCGCTGGATCGGGCCACTGGCCGTACTTCAGGAGTTGTCCCTGTTGAGCGTCGAGGGCAGCGAGTAAGGTATAGATAGAGGAAAGGCCGCAGATTCTCCATCGATCCCCCTCAGCCTGAACGATGTGGAAGAATCCCTCCGCATCTCGTTCCGCCACCTTCTCCAGCATCGTCAAGTCCTTCTGGGCCACTACCTTGAGTTGGAGCTCATCGACCGGTCCCGGGTCCCCGAACCGAGGGCCAACGTGGGCGAGATCGGCGCTGGCGATGAGACAGCAGCGCCGCCCTGAGGCGGCAATCGCCTCTTGGAGCGCCTCGAGGAAGTTCGCAACCGCCGGATGAGACCGTGGCGAGACGCCGCCGGCGATCAACTCGTGAAAAGAGAGGCAGAGGATCGGGACCATCTGGAGGGCACGCTTCGGGCCCAGCAGTCCTTGAAGCATGGTCGCCTGGAATTCGATCGAATGCTCGGCCCGGTGGGCCTGCTCGTCCTGCAAGAGGGTCGGACCGCAACGGCCAATTAACCGGTCCACGAATGAGGTATCAGTCGGGATCACGCCGAACGGAGTGTCGTAATCTTTGCGCGTGACGGCGAAGAACCCGCGGGTCCCGGTGTGCGAGGTACCCAGCACAATGAACAGGTCGGCGTCACAGGACTCCAGCAGGGCCTTGTAGGCCCAAGCGTAGCAAGCGCCTCCGCGCGCGAAGTCGATGTGGGGGATGACCGCGCCTTTGATCGGTGGCCTGCCGTTGCAAGGCTGCGGCGGACCCGGCCCCTCCGGCGGGGCGAAGAATGTGTCAATCTGGGCCCGAAGCCGTTCAGGGTCCGCATCGTACACCTTGCCGGCGAGGGCAGCGCGCCGGATGGGAGAGCGAGCGAAGTCAGCTTCGGTCTGCGCGCGGTACGTTTCGAAGCCCTCTCCTTCGAGGAAGTGAGCTTCATCAAGTTGCCGGACGATTTCGTCGAGTCTTTCCCGGAAGAGAAGCTCGCCGTAGCGACGGACGAATGCCGCCTGAACGTCGAGTCCCGAGTGTCGCCCATCGAAGAGGCTGACGATATAGAACAGAGGAAGAGGCAAGAGCAGGACCCGATCGCTGAAGTGGTATGGGTCCCGAAGGCACACTACCTGTTGGCCCCCGACCTCAGCGGGCATCGCTTCCACCGGTCTGAGCTTTGGACAGTCCATATCCTCACCAGTCTCGTTCACCCAAGTCGTCGATTCGGGCACTGCATGCTCACCTTAGGCCAAATCGATCTCTTCGTCAAGGTCGGCAGGACTCACTTTCCACTTCTTCCCGGTATGCTGTATAATCGCCTCAGGCGTCGATGGCTGGCTGAGCGCCGGTCGGGGAAGGTAAGGGCGAATAATGAACATCTCTGCGAATCATCCTTTGCGGCGGCTTTTCCACCTCTTGACTGAGCGGAACCTTGCGGGCAAGCTGGGCTACGAAGACCCAGGCGTGATCGGGTACCTGACAGACCTCCTTACCGACTTCACCCACATCGACAACGTCTACAAGATTCGGAGCGTCACCGGCCGGCACGTTGAGGAGGTCGCCGAGCTGCTCCTGGAGGGCGATCTACTCCACCGGGCTGCTTCGATTGATCGGGAGCGCGAGGTCCACAAGCATATCGGGGATTACACGCTGTTCATGGCCGGGCTCTTTCCGGAAGCGGTCCAGCGACTGCGGACCAGGCGGGTCCTGTTGAGCCGGGATGCCTTGATCGACTATGTCAAGACCGGGAAACGGTCGTATCATATCGTCGCAGAGTTCGCCTTTGGCGGCTATGAAGAGGTTGCGCCGCTTTACCGGAAGCTCTCCGAACAGTTCGAGCTATGCGTGTTTGGCCTAGGTTATGTCCGGTCTGACCTTGACCGGCTCCGTCGGCCCGAATTCCAGCGGGTGATCAGCGCTCTGGCTGAGTAATCAGGGCTCTTATGGATGCCGCATACCTTGACATTCACGTCACGGTTGACTATACTGCCTAGAGAATTCAGTTCAGTCTCACTGAGTGATTCGAGATCAGAGAGGGCTTACGTTCATGCCCTTCACTCGAGAAGGAGGTCCGAATGATCACCATCACCGAGTCGGCCGCCACCAAGCTGGCCGACCTCCTCAAGACCCAGGCCAAGCCCGAGGACGGCCTTCGCGTCCGCGTCGTCGGCGGGGGCTGCTCCGGCCTCTCCTACGAGCTTGAGTTCGATCAGCCCCAGCCGGTTGACCAGGTCTTCGAGGTCCACGGCGTCAAGGTCCTGGTCGACCCGAAGAGCTACCTCTACCTGGCCGGCACCGAGATCGACTACATCGACGGCCTGCAGGGGGCCGGCTTCAGCCTGAAGAACCCCAATGCGAAGGGCGGCTGCGGCTGTGGCTCGTCCTTCACGGCGTAGAGGCCGACTCCAGCCCTGCAGCTTCTACGGATTCGGCAACGCCCGGCTCGACCTTTTCGGGACGAGCGAGGTGATAAGCCGGTGCGCGGAAAGCTCACATCCGTCAGGCAACGTCTCTACAGGACAGGCGCACGGGCCAGATGCAGGGGGCTTCCCTGAGCGTCTTGGCCAACAGACAGACACTTGAGCTTGGGGCAAATGCGCGCTGCCGCCCGCACTTGCTAGAATTGTGGCTGCTGCGCGCGCAAGGGGGGGGTAATTTATGGCGCTCATGAGCACGGATGGGCTGCTTTTTCTCCTGCGGTGGATCCACTTTCTCGCCGGCATCACCTGGATCGGGATCCTCTACTACTTCAACGTCGTCCAGACTCCGTTTTTCGCCGAGACTGATCCACCGGTCCGGAGCGCCGCGATCCAGAAGCTAGTGCCCCGCGCCCTCTGGTGGTTCCGCTGGGGCGCGATGTACACCTTCTTTAGCGGATGGCTTATCCTCCTCTATAAGCTGGGGGCGCTCGGGGGAGTGCGAGGGTTCTTCAACACGTCCTACGGGTGGGCGATCTTCCTCGGAGGGACTCTCGGGAGCTTCATGTGGGCCAACGTCTGGTTCGTCATCTGGCCGAATCAGAAGGTCGTGATCGCATCGGCCACGCAGGTGGCGCAGGGCGGTCAGGCCATCCCAGATGCCGCTGCGCGCGGCCAACGGGCGGGCTTCGCCTCTCGGACCAATGTTCTCTTTTCGATCCCGATGCTCTTCTACATGGGCGCGGCGAGCCACCTGACCCTTTTTGGGTCCGTGACCCGCGGGCCGAAGGTCACGATGGCGATCCTCTGCGATGCCATCATCCTGGCGGTCGAGATGAATGCCCTTTGCGGGACATCGGGTCCGACCAAGAAACCCCTCACCACGATCAAGGGCACTCTTTGGGCGGGATTCATCCTCGCGGCGATCTTCTACCTGCTCTTTGAAACGGTGATGAGCGCGTAAAGCAAATCAGCGCAGGTACGCCGCCAGGTCGGGGATCTTCGCAGCGACTTTCGGCTGCGGTGGCATGAGCGAGGTGGGACGCTTGGGGGTGTAGCCCGGGGGGTAGCTTGCCCGCAAGATTCTCGCTTCCAGCAGCTCCCGCGAAGACCCTTTGATGGCGGGGCCGACGGGGCCGTTCTTCGCCGGGTCGCTATTGTGGCATGCGATGCATTCGGCTAGATAGATCTGCTTCCCACGCGCCGCAGGATCATTCCCATCACCACAGGCGCCGAGCAAAAAGACGAAGGGTAG